>JBIKTO010000326.1:0-3717 GCA_044348065.1 Cyanobium sp. | reverse complement strand
CTCGGCGATCAAGCTGCCGCCGCCCTGCAGGAAGGGAGCGGCGTTGGCCTCCAGCTGGCTTTCAAAGGCCGTGGCATCGGCGGCTTCCACTGCAGCGGCCGTCAGCTCTTCTTCCGCGGTTTCGTCGTAGCACTGCATGAACACCGACGGATCGCCGATGTTGCGCTGGGCCTGCTCGTCCTTGCGGATCAGCACCTGCAGGATCCGCTCCACATCCCCCATCCCCTCCACATCCGAGGCGGTGAGCAGGTAGCGGATCAGGGGCTGCTGGCTCTGGCCGTAGCGGTCGATGCGGCCGTTGCGCTGTTGCAGCGTCATCAGCGACCAGGGGATGTCGACGTGCACCAGCCGGTGGCTCAAGTAGTGCAGGTTGAGGCCCTCTGATGCCACCTCGGTGGCGATCAGCAGGCGGATGGGGTCGGACTCCTGGCCAAAACGCTCCACGATGTCGGTCTGTTCGGTGTCGACCATGCCGCCATCCAGGCGTTGCACCGCCTCCGCCGGCAGCTGCAGATCACGGGCCAGGTGCTCGATCAGAAACCTCTGCGTCTCCCGCCGGCCCGTGAAGATCACCACCCGGTCTTTGGGGTCCTGCCCGCGCCACTGCCAATCGGCGCGCAGCAAGGCGAGCAGCCGTTGGTATTTCGAGAACGCCGCCGCACCGATCGGCTCCAGCAGCTCCACCAGCGGCTGCAGGGCGGCCTGGTCAGCCGGGCTGGGCTCCTTGGCCTGGCTCAGGGTTTTGAGGCGGTTGCGCACCGTCTCCAGGCAGGCCATCGGGCTGGAGAGCATCGCCTTCTGCAGGGTGGTGCGGAACAGTTGCCCGGCCTTGGCGTTGCGGTCGCTGTCCGGGAGCCGCAACGTCGCCAAGGCCCTGAACACCGCCTCCTCTTCTGCGCTGGCCCTGGCCTCCACATTCGCGGCATCGCGCTCCGGCACGCCCTGGGCCGCCCGCATCTGGCCGATCACATCCTTGCGGAAGCGCCTCACGTACAGGTCGCGAATCTCGGCTTCTGCCTTTGTGTAGTCCTTCGGGTTGGCGATCGCTGTGGGATCGAGCATGTTCACCAGGCTCGCGAAGCTCTCCGGCTTGCCGTCATGCGGTGTGGCCGACAGCAGGATCAAGGTGTCGGAACGGGTCGCCAGCCGCTCAGCCAGCTTGGAGCGCTGGCTCCGCTGCGCCCCCACGCCGCGCTCGGCCACGTTCTGGCATTCATCGATCACGATGATGTCCCAGTAGGCGTGCTCCAGATAGGTCCTGTAGTCGCGGTCGTTCTTGAGCGTGTCGACCGAGACGATCGCCTTATCGAAGTGATGAAAGGGATTCTGGCCGGTGGGCAGTTGCTCGCGGATGCGCTGGATGCCCAGCGAATCGAGCCGCACCAGCGGGATCGTGAAGCGGCTCCAGAACTCGCTCTGGAATTGCCCCAGCATGCTCTTGGTGGTGACCACCAGCAGACGCCGACCGCGCCCGCGCCGGATCAGCTCACTGCAGAGGATGCCGCACTCCAGCGTCTTGCCCAGACCCACCGCATCGGCGATCAGCAGCCTCTGGCGGGGCATCGCCAACGCCTTGGCCGCCGGAACCAGCTGGTAGTCCATCACGTCTATCGCCGCGCGATGGCCGATCACCAGCTCGGGCCCGGTGGGCACCGTGCGGCGCAGGTGAGCCTCGAGGAACAGCAGGCTGTCGCGGTAGTCATTGGAGTCGTCTCCCACCAGCTCGGTGTCTTCCGGCTGTAGCACCTTCAGGTCGGGCTCCAGGGCTTCCAGGAACAGGGCTTCCTGGTCCTTCAGGTAGGGCGAAACACCCACCACATCCAGCAGCCGCTCACCCTCAGCGGTCTTCTTCACGTTGCGCACGAGCCACTCGGCATCGCGGCACTGGATGCGGGCACCTGGGGCGATGACGGCTTCAGGCACGGATGGCGGTTCCTGGGTTGCCTCCACCCCATAGTGCGACACCTCGCCCCCGCAGGCTGTCCCTGCGCATGAGCTTCATGGCCTCAGGAGCAGAAAAGCAGATTTCTATGCACTCGTTGCATAGAAATGACTTCCCGCAGCTCGCGCCAGCTCACGACCCCTCCCCCACCATCCCCAGCGCCAGCTCATACTCCCTGGCCAGATCAATCCCCGCATCCTGCCCAGGCAGCAGCAGCTGGACGCCGACGTAGAGGATGCAAGGCCACCTGCAGGGCCGAGACGGTGCTGCCGCCTCGTCGGACTTGCCCTTGATCGGTTTGCCGCCCTACCGGGTACGGTTCTCGCGCCGACGGGAGCGGCCTGAAGGCCTTCTGAGCCGCCAGGGGGAGCAAAGCCCCTGCGGCAACAGGCCCGCCGCAATCCGGTCAGGGCTTAAGCATTTTTACTTATTTCGCCCCTTGGTTGCTGTTGCATTGGTGGGTGCCTTTCTCGGCCAACAACCATGCACCTCCAACCCGGCGTCCTGGTGCGCTACAGCGCCAGCCCCGACGCCACCTATCAGGTGGTCAACGTGGACGATTTCAGCGATTGCGTCTGGCTGCGCCGCTTTCCCCTCAGCCAGGGTCGCCTGCCCACCTTCAGTGTTCCAGCCGACCAGGTGCGGCCCTTCGCCAGCGAGCGGAGCCGATGATTCCCCCCCAGTTCGTGGCGATTCACCGCCTGATCCATTCCGCCTGGAGCTTTGGCTCGATCGCCATGCGGTTGACCATGGCAGCCCTGGGTTTCGACCTGCTGCTGCACGGGGCTGGACTGGCCTGATTCGTCGTGGAGGCCGCGGGGAGAGCCCAGGCCCCTGGGCCCAGGAGCCCTGCTCCACCTTCACCCAAACCCCCGCCCCGCCACCCGCCCTCCCGGCGGCAGCAGCGGGATCTCGATCACCGCCCCCTGCTCCACCGGGTAGCCCTCCAGCTGCAGGTGCAGGTCACTGCTCACCAGGGTGAGGGGTGGATCGAGGTCCAGGGCCTCCAGGAACACCAGCACCGGCTCTGGACCCTCTTCTCCGGGTTCCGGGTGGCGCTTGAGCTCCTGCCGGAAGCGCAGGGCGCTGTACTTCTTGAGGTCCGGCCGGGCCGAGAGCACATTGGTGCGCAGGAAACGACCGTTGCCGTACTCGGTCTCATTCACGAAGAGCACATAGGGCTCGTCGCCATCGGGGCCCAGCAGGCTGTCCTGGGTGGTGATCGTGAAGCCGGCCATGACTCAGGGCTCCGGTTGTGGGGGGTTTGTCCCATCGGCCGCGGCCGTCCCCTCAAACAACGGACCCAAGGGCATCACCCCCAACTGGCCCTGCTCGATCCGCTCCAGCCCGGCCGGCAGCGGCTGCTCCGGCCCGTAGAGGGTTGGCGGCGGCGCGCAGTCGCCCAGGGGCAGCTGATCCTGGCGGTAGCGGGGGCTGGGCATCACCGGCAATGAGCTGAGCCCAGCCTGCCGGAAATCGTTGGGGGGAGCCAGGGCACGGAAGGTGTTGGCGGCTCTCGTCGGGCCCGAGACAGGACAGCTGGAGTGGGTGGACAAGGTGATGGGGAGAGGAGGGTATGGCGGTGGTGGCGGAGGCATCTGGCTGCGGGAGGCGGGGCCATCAGCATCGGCAAATCTCTTGAACACTCGAGGCCAATGGTTAGGGAACCTCTGGGCAACGAGCGTTCATGGAGGGCACCTGACGTTAATTTGTGCCTGACGAACATTTTGAACGCTGAGCGGACATCAATCAGCGCTATCTCGCCGATTCTGAGG
>JBIKTO010000325.1:0-3726 GCA_044348065.1 Cyanobium sp. | reverse complement strand
CCCGCTGGCCTATCACTTTCTCGGCGGCCTGCTGGCCCACGCCCCGGCCCTCTGCGCCCTCACCAATCCGGTGCCCTCCAGCTACCGACGCCTGGCGCGGGCCCACACCAGCTCCGGCGCCACCTGGTCGCCGGCCTGGATCAGCTACGGCGGCAACAACCGCACCCACCTGGTGCGCATCCCGGACGACCAGCGGCTGGAGCTGCGGCTGGCCGACGGGGCCGCCAACCCCTATCTGCTGCCGGCGGCGGTGCTGGCGGCCGGCCTCGATGGCGTGGAGCGCGAGCTTGCGCCGGGCCCCCGCGATGACAGCGACACCTACGCCACGCCCCCGGATCCCAGCCGGACGCGGCCGCTGCCCGCCAGCCTGGCGGAGGCGCAGGAAGCCTTCCGCCAGGACGAGGTGCTCCGCGCGGCCCTGGGCGACGCCTTCTGCCAGGCCTGGCAGGCCGTGGCCGGCGGCCGCGGCGATGACTGAACGCCCCGGGGGCGGGAATCGGCGCTGGGCAGAGCCCCTAGGCTTCGCCGAACGACACCTGGCCGATGGGCGCGGTCGCCTTCGAACTGCTTGCGATCCTGCTGCTGATCATCGCCAACGGGGTGTTCTCCGGTGCCGAGATCGCCGTGGTCTCCTCCCGTCGCGTGCGCCTGGAGCAGCAGGCGGAGAAGGGCGACCGCCGGGCCCGGGCGGCCCTGACCCTGGCCCGCGATCCCAACGATTTCCTCTCCACCGTCCAGATCGGCATCACCCTGATCGGCATCCTCAGCGGTGCGGTCGGCGGCGCCACCCTGGCGGGCCGGCTCAGGCCGCTGCTGGAGGCGGTGCCGCCGCTGCGTCCCTGGAGCGAGGCGCTCAGCCTGTTCGCCGTGGTGGCGCTGATCACCTACCTCTCCTTGGTGATCGGCGAACTGGTGCCCAAACGCATCGCCCTCAGCGACCCGGAGCGGGTGGCCTGCGCCCTGGCCCGGCCGATGCGTGGCCTCGCCCGGGTGTCCGCGCCCCTGGTGCACCTGCTGGGCTTCTCCACCGACGGGCTGCTGCGGCTGCTCGGCGTGCGTCCCTCCGGCGAACCGGAGATCACCGAAGAGGAGATCAAGGCCCTGATCCGCCAGGGGGCCCAGACGGGGGTGTTCGAGGAGGCGGAACACGAGATCGTGCAGCGGGTGCTGCGGCTGGCCGACCGATCGATCCAGGCCACGATGACCCCCCGCCCCGAGATCGACTGGCTCGACAGCGAGGCGAGTGAGGAGCAGAACCTGCGCACGATCCTGGAGGGCAACCACGCCCGCTTTCCGGTGGGGCGCGGCAGCCTCGATGCCTGCCTGGGGGTGATCCGCGGCCGGGCCTTCCTGGCGGCCCGCCTCGAGGGCCGGCCGGTGGATCTCGAGGCCCTGCTGCAGCCCCCCCTGTTCGTGGCCGAGAACGCGCGCGCCCTGGCGGTGATTGAGCAGTTCAAGCAGACGGGCGTGCACATCGCCCTGGTGACCGATGAGTACGGCGGCATCGAGGGGCTGGTCACCCTCAACGACCTGATGGAGGCGATCGTGGGCGAGCTGCCCTCCGTGGAGGATGCGGAGGATCCGATGGTGATCGTGCGGGAGGACGGCTCCTGGCTTCTGGATGGCGCCCTGACCATCGGCGCGTTCATGGAGCTGGCGGAGCGGCCCGACTGGTCGGAGGCGCAGACCGGCGGCTTCCACACCCTCGGTGGCTTCGCCATGCACCGCCTCGGGCGGATCCCCAGGGCCGGTGAGCGTTTCGTCTGCGATGGGCTGTCGTTTGAGATCGTCGACATGGATGGCAACCGGGTCGACAAGCTGCTGGTGCGGATTCAGCCCCAGGGCGAGCCCCGCAGCTGAAGTCGCCGGCCCCCTGGATGTCCGGGCACGACCATCAGCGGCGGCGTTGTGGGGGAATCGGCATACCATCAATCGACCGCATCCGGCGCCCTGCCGCGCCTGCCCCCCATGCTTGTCGGCGAGGTGTTCCTGGAAACGATGGCCACCGGGATCATCACCCAGGAGGAGATCGACTGGCTCACCACCCAGCAGGGCAGCTTCAACCGGGAGGAGGAGGCCAAGGCGCTCCAGATCGGACGCCTGCTCGACGCCGGTGAGATTCAGATCGGCTGCCGGCTGCTGGGCAAGGCGCCGGCCTGAAGGGCACCGCCGCAGCTGGAGCCGGCCCCGGCGGTGCAGCCGAAGCAATGGCTGGCGGTGATGATCGGCGCTCCGGTGGGATTCCAGCCGAGCAGGTCGCGCAGGTGGGCCGGGTTGCCGGGCGCCAGGCCGAGCTGCAATTGCTGGTTGAAATCGCAGTCGTGCAACCGGCCCTGCCAGTCGACGCTGATCAGGCTGCGGCACATCACCGCCGCCAGGTTGTCATCCCGGTGGGCGGCCCGCAGGCTGTCGCGGTAGCTCTCGAGTTCGCCGCTGCGGGCGAGCGCCGCCGCGAAGCGCTGGATCGGCATGTTGGCCAGGGCGAACAGGCCGTTGAAGTGGATGCCATAGCGCTCCGCCAGCTCGCGGCGATAGTCGGCCTCCAGGGCGGCCTGGGGCGGGGGCAGGCGGGGGCCCTGGGGGTTGTAGACGAGCCGCAGCTCCAGGCCGCTGCCCGGCTGGCCATAGCCGAGGGCGTTGAGCCGCCGCAGGCCGGCGAGGCTGGCGGTGAACACGCCAGCGCCCCGCTGCCGGTCGACGTTGTCCTCCAGATAGCAGGGCAGGGAGGCCACCACCTCCACCCCCTCGCCGGCCAGGAACTCCGCCAGATCCTCCTGGCCCGGCTCCGAGAGGATGGTGAGGTTGCAGCGATCGATCACCCGCACCCCCAGGGCACGGGCCTGGCGCACCAGAGCCCGGAAGCCGGGATGAAGTTCCGGGGCGCCGCCGGTGAGATCCAGGCAGCTCAGGCCGCGGGCCCGCAGCACCGGCCCGATCAGGGCCAGGGTTTCGGCATCCATCTCCTCGGTTCGGCTCGGCCCCGCGTTGACATGGCAGTGGCTGCAGCTCTGGTTGCAGCGGTAGCCGAGGTTCACCTGCAGGGTGGTGAGGGCGTCGCGCCGCAGCGGCGGGAACGCGGCGGGGGCGTCCGGGGTGTGGAGTGGGGCGGTCATCAGCAGAGGCTAAGGATCCGGCGCGGGCCCCAGGGCCGGCTAGAACGCCAGCATTGAAACCGGGTTCTTCGATGGGCGCAGACCTGCTGGTGATCACCGCGAGCAACGGCGAAAACCTCCGTCTGGCGGAGCGTTTCGCGGTCCATGGCCGCGGGCGGGGTCTGGCGACGGAGTTGCTGGATCTGACGGAACTCCCCCTGCCCCTCTACAACCCCCGCTTCCATGCCAGCGAGGGCATTCCGGCGGCGGTGGGCGATCTGCACCGCCGCCTGGCGGCGGCTCCCCGCTGGCTGATCTGCGCGCCGGAGTACAACGGCTCGATCCCACCGGTGCTCACCAGCGCCATCGCCTGGTTGTTCGTTCAGGGGGACGACTTCCGCACCCTGTTCAACGGCCGCCCGGTCGCCATCGCCAGCCACTCCGGCGGCGGCGGCATCGAGGCGCTGGCCGCCCTGCGCATTCAGCTGGCCCACCTGGGCGCCCATGTGGTGGGGCGTCAGCTGGTGGCCACCGGGGCCCGTCCGGCGCAGGAGGCCAGCCTCGAGGATCTGGTGGCGCGGCTGAGCCAGTTGCAACCGATCAGCATTTAACCGGTCTTCGTTTCGTTGTTCCC
>JBIKTO010000324.1:0-3727 GCA_044348065.1 Cyanobium sp. | reverse complement strand
TGGCTCGCTGGGAGCAGCAGAAGGAGCAGAGCGCTGAGCTGCAGGAGCAGCGCCGGGCCCAGCTGGAGCGCTCGATCAGGGAGGGCCAGGGGGAGGTGCGGCGCCTGATCCGCCGCCTGCGCCAGGCCGGCCAGGCCCGGCCGGAGGAGGCGGGCGAGATGGCCCGCACGGCGGGGCAACGGCTGAAGCGGCTGGAACGGCAGCACCAACCGGCGCCGGAGCGGCGCGAGCACGGCGGCTGGCGGCCGGGGGTGGGCGATCGGGTGCGGCTGCTGGCCCTGGGCAAGGCGGCCGAGGTGCTGGCGATCTCCGCCGATGGCCTGGAGCTCACGCTGCGCTGCGGCGTGCTGCGCAGCACCGTGCCCCTGGAGGCGATCGAAGGCCTGCACGGCGAGAAACCCACCCCACCGCCCCCGCCACCGGTGACGGTGCGCAGCCGCCGCGCGCCCGGCAGCCGCGGCCCGGAGGTGCGCACCGAGGGCAACACGGTGGATGTGCGCGGCCTGCGGGTGCACGAGGCCGAAGCCACGGTGGAGGAGAAGCTGCGCGGCGCCAACGGTCCCCTCTGGGTGATCCATGGCATCGGCACCGGCAAGCTCAAGCGCGGCCTGCGCGACTGGCTAGCCACCCTTGCCTACGTGGAGCGGGTGACCGATGCGGAACGGGGCGACGGCGGCCCGGGCTGCAGCGTGGTGTGGGTGAAATGAGCCCGGCAAGGCGGGGCGAATGCGCCCTGGAGATGGGCATGGCTGGATCAGCCAATCGGGGCGGTGTGTGCTGGACACGCACTCCCTGGCAATGGCTCAGTCCAGGCAGATGAATTCAAGGTATAGCACCGATTCCGGTGCGGAACGGCTGCAGCGATGTCCCCATGAACACAGCATGCAGATTGACAGGAACTTGGCGGGTCATGGCTGCCATGCTATGAACTGGATTCGTGGTTGGCAGGGCCCGTAGAAGCATCTCGCCGCCGCGATCGCTGCTCTTCCCTGGCGCATCATCTGGCGCATCATCGTCACACTCACGCCCCAGCCAGGAGTGGATGGCGGACATCAACCTCCCAGACAGTTGCCTTGCGCCTGCCACGCCTCTCCATCCGACAGCCTGGGCCCGGGGCTGCCAGCACCAGCTTCCGCCGCTACAGCCTGCGCCATGAGCTGCTGGCGGCCGCCGCCGGTACCGGCCTGCTGATCCTGGCCGGGGCGGCGAGCCTGGCGGTGTTGAGCGCGCGCCAACTCAAGCTGCAGCGCGCTGATGCCAACCGGGTGACCTACCACCTGATGGTGCACCTCGATCAAGGGCGCAAGCAGCTCCGGCAATTCCTGCAGCTGCCTCCAGCCCAGTGGCGGCAGCAGGCTGATGGGCTGCTGCCCTCCTTTTCCGATCTCTACGTGCTGGATGGCCAGCATCAGGTGCGTGAGGTGATCAAAGCCACAGCGGGCAGCCGGGTGTTCGAGGGCTTCTCCTTCGCCGGCAGTGCGATCAGCCGCGAGTTGCGGGGTGGCGGTGCGCACAGCGGTGGCCTCACCACCATCGTTCGCGGCCTGGAAGATGAACGCACGAGCGTCTATATGTGGCAGCGGATCAAGGGCCGACAGATGCTCGGACGCATCCAGCTCGGTTACATCCAGGACTTCCTCAAACGCTACAGCCTCTTCTCCGGCACCCCCACCCTGCTGGTGGGCCGCGACGGCTTCGTGCTGCTCTCCGGGCTTGAGTCGCCGCGGGTGGCGAGCATCGACCTCGGCCACCCGACCGCCGCGGATCGGGCGCTGCACCGCTCGGGGAGCGTGGCGCCCCTGGTGCTGGGCGAGCGCAGCTGGTTGCCGGTGGCCTCCGATCAGCGCGTTCTCGGTGCCGAGATCGTCACCTTGCTGCCCACCGACCAGCTGGCGGCGATCCGCCAGGTGCTGCTCTCAGCCGGCGGGCTCGTGCTGGTGCTCTGGACGCTGATCTTCCTCTGGAAGACCCGTCGCCTGGATTGCGAGCTGTTCGATCCGGTGGCCCGGTTCGCCGAGCGGATCCTCGACCAGGAGAGGCGCCTGCGCCAGGGCGGCCTGCCGGAAGCGGCGGCGGCGGGCGATGGGCCGGACCCCGAGGTGCGTTTCCAGGAGCTGGCCGCCCTGCAGACGAGCTTCGGGCGGTTGATCGAGGCGATCGCTCAGCGCGATCAGGCCCTGCGACAGGCCCACGAACGCCAGCAGCGCAACGACGAACGTCAGCGCCTGCTGCTGCAGAGCAAACTGCGCTGCAGCCTGATGGCCGCCAGCGTGGCCCATGAGATCAACCTGCCCCTGGCCACGATCCGGATGCTGTGCACCCAGGCCGGCCATCAGCTCGGCTCCGAAGGCGCGTCCATGGACCTGGCTGATCTGGTGCGCTCCCTGAGCCAGCAGAGCCAGCAGATGGGCAGCGTGATCGAGAAGATGCGCATGCTCCTGCGCAACGTGCAGACCGAGCACCAGCCCATCGATCCCGTGCCCTCCCTGCTGGGCGCCTGCCGCAGCGTGAAGCCGCTGTTGCGGGAGCTGGAGGTGCATCTGGAGCTCTGCGGCCTGGAGCCCGCCCCCGCGGCCACGCTCGAGGGCGACGCCGTGCAGCTGCAGATGGCGGTGATCAATCTGCTGCGCAACGGCATCGAAGCGGCCGCCGAACGGCCGCCTGGCCAGCGGCGGCTGCGGCTCAGCCTGGTGGTGGAAGTCCGCGAACTGGTGGTGGAGATCAGCGACAGTGGCCGGGGCTTCGCCTTCGAGCCCAGCGAGGAGACCGTGATGCAGAGCAGCAAGCCGGGAGGCAGCGGGCTGGGGCTGTTCGTGGTGCGCACCACCCTGGACCATCACCACGGCCGGCTCAGCTTCGGCCGCTGCCCTCGGCTGGGGGGCGCCCGCGTGCGCCTGCACCTGCCCCTGGCGCTGCCCGGCACCCCCATCGAGCCCCATCCGCTGGAGCTGAGGCGGTGAGAACCGTGGTGGTGGAAGACCAGTTGATGTTTCTGCAACTGCTGGTGGGCATGCTGCAGGCCATCCCCGGGCTGGAGGTGGTGGCCACCGCCACCACCGCAGCCGCTGGCATTCACGCCTGCCGTGAGCTGCAGCCCGACCTGCTGATCCTCGACCTCGGCCTGCCGGATCAGGACGGCATCGCCGTGGCCGAAGCGCTGGCCGCGACGAACGCCAGCGCCCGCGTGATCGTGCTCTCGGCCGCCACCAGCGCCTTCGTTGGCAATCCGCTGATCGAGCCGATCCTGCAGGCGGTGGTCGACAAGGTGGACGCCTGTGAAACACTCGCCCTCGAGATTGCCGACCTGCTGGAGCGCTCCGCCAGCTCCACCCCCCGGCTCAGCGAGCGGGAGGAGCAGGTGCTGCGGCTGATCGGCCAGGGGCTGCCGAACCAGCGCATCGCCGAGCAGCTTGGGCTCTCCGTTCATACGGTGCACACCCACCGGCGCAACATCAGCCAGAAACTGGGCGTGAAGGGGGGTGAGCTCGTGCGCCAGGCCGCCCTGCATGGCCGGCGCGACCCGCGGACGAGCCTCTGAACCATGGGCGGGCCTGGCCTGAACAATGCCGCGAGGGTCCGCCGATTCGGCCTGGGGCTGCTACTGGCCGCGGCCGTCGGCGGGGCGGCGGCCCTCGCCTGGTGGCGCCTGCGGCCGGTGCCGGTGGCGGTGGATCTGTTGCTGGTGGGTGGCGCCGCCTGGGATCCCACCGCCCGCAACACCGCCGAG
>JBIKTO010000034.1:0-11156 GCA_044348065.1 Cyanobium sp. | reverse complement strand
GGAGGCGTCGGTGGGAGACTGGCGGCTCCGCGGGCGAAGAACAGTGACGGTCAAGGTACTCAGCGTGCTGGGCTCCACCGGTTCGATCGGCACCCAGACCCTGGAGATCGTCGAGGAATTCCCCGACCGCTTCCGCGTCGCGGCCCTCACCGCCGCCAGCAACCTTGATCTGCTGGTGGAGCAGATCCTGCGCCATCGGCCCGAGGCCGTGGCCCTGGCAGACGGCGAGCGCCTCCAGGAGCTGCGCGCTCGCCTGGAGGCGCTCGAAGCGTCCCTGCGGCCCGATCCCCTGCCGCAGCTGCTGGGCGGCAACGAGGGGATCTGCGCCGCCGCCGCCTGGCCGAGCGCGGAGCTGGTGGTGACAGGGATCGTGGGCTGTGCCGGCCTGCTGCCCACCCTGGCCGCGATCCGGGCCGGCAAGGACCTGGCCCTGGCCAACAAGGAGACCCTGATCGCCGCCGGGCCGGTGGTGCTGCCGGAGCTGGAGCGCAGCGGCTCACGCCTGCTGCCGGCCGACTCCGAGCACTCGGCGATCTTCCAGTGCCTGCAGGGCACCCCCTGGCCGGAGCTGGCCCGCCTGTCCACCGGCCGGCCCACCCCCGGCCTGCGGCGGATCCTGCTCACCGCCTCCGGCGGAGCCTTCCGCGACTGGGATCCGGCCGATCTGGGCAAAGCCACCGTGGCCGACGCCACCAGCCATCCCAACTGGACGATGGGCCGCAAGATCACGGTGGATTCGGCCACCCTGATGAACAAGGGGCTGGAGGTGATCGAGGCCCACTACCTCTTCGGTCTCGACTACGACCACATCGAGATCCTCATCCACCCCCAGAGCATCATCCACTCGCTGGTGGAGCTGGCCGACTCCTCGGTGCTGGCCCAGCTGGGCTGGCCCGACATGAAGCTGCCGATCCTCTGCTGCCTCAGCTGGCCGGAACGCCTCGAAACACCCTGGCGCCGGCTCGACCTGGCCGCCCTGGGCAGCCTCAGCTTCCGCCCGCCCGACGCCAGCCGCTACCCCTGCATGGGTCTGGCCTACGCGGCTGGCCGGGCCGGCGGCACCATGCCAGCGGTTCTCAATGCCGCCAACGAGCAGGCGGTGGCCCTGTTCCTGGAGGAGCGGATCCCCTTCCTCGCCATCCCCAGGCTGATCGAGCAGACCTGCGAGCGCCACGGTACGGATCTGCGGGCCGACCCCAGCCTGGAGGACGTGCTGGCCGTCGACGCCTGGGCCCGCCGCGAGGTGCTCGGCCTGGCGGCTTCGGCGGCCCCCCTGCTCAGCGCCTGAGACGCCCCGAGATGGCCCCGCTTTCCGAAAAGCTGCTGGTGCAGCACCATCTGCTGCTCTGCGCCACCCCCGCCAAGCCCCTCTGCGGCGACCCCGCGGTGGGGGCGGCCAGCTGGCAGCGGCTCAAGGAGCTGGTGCGGGAGCTGGGGCTGGAGGATCCGGCCCGTCCCGAAGGGGTGGTGTTGCGCAGCAAGGCCGACTGCCTGCGGGTCTGCCGCAACGGGCCCGTGCTCTGGATCTGGCCGGAGGGGGTGATCTATGGCGGCGTCACGGCGGCGCGGATCGAGCGGATCGTGCGCGAGCACGTGCTGGAGGGCCGAGCGATCGAGGCCTGGGTCCTGGGACGGGCTCCCTTCACGGCGGCGCCAACCGGCTGCTGAGCCAGGCCAGCGTCAGCCGGTCCGACCAGCTGGCCTGGGGGTCATCGCCCTCGCCATGGAAGCCGCAATGGCCGCCGCCGCGGGTGACCAGCACCTCCAGCGCCGCTACCGCCGGGGCCGGAGGCATCCGCGCCAGCAGCTCCGCCAGGGACTGGGTCGGCCCCGCCGGCACCCAGGGGTCATCCGCCGCGTGCAGCAGCAGGGTGCGAGGTCCCTGGCGGTCCAGGGCCTGCTGGCGGAGCGGCGCCAGGGGGCTGGCGGCGGCGTAGTACTCATCCACCGAGCCGTAGCCCCAGCGGGGCGCGGTGATGCAGGCGTCAAAGCTGCGGATCGTGCGGGGCCTGTCGGGTCCCTGCAGAATCCGGCGCTCCGCCTCTCCCAGGCCCCGGCGGTCCGCCAGGGTCTCGCGCCGCAGGCGGCTCACCAGCCAGGCCTGGTAAAGGGCGTTGCGGGGCCGAGCGAGAGCGGCGCTGCAGCCCAGAAGATCCAGGGGGCTGCCCAGACACACCAGGGCGGCGGGGGCCTCTCCCGCCGCGGCCTGGCAGGCGTTCAGGAGGATCGTGCCGCCTACGGAGAAGCCCACGGCCGCCAGGGGCAGCGAACCCGCGAGCTGGTGGGCCCGCTCCAGCACCGGCAGCAGATCGCGGTCACAGCGGGCGGAATAGCTACCACCCGCCAGCGGCCGCCCCGCGCCCGCCCCCCGGAGATTGAGCCGCAGGCTGGCGAAGCCGGCACGCTGCAGCGCCAGGGCCAGCCGCCTCGGCCCCGGGGCGTCGGAGGAGCCGCCCAACCCCGGCACGATCAGCACCAGGGCGCGGGCTGGGACCGACTCCGGCCGCTCCAGCCGGGCCAGAAGCTGATCCCCGCCGCCGATGTCGATGACCAGCGGGCTGGAACGGTCGGCGGGCAAGGGCACCGACCGCAGCGTGTCCCTCAGGGTCTGCAGATCCGGCCCCCACCAGGGGGCCCTCTGCCGGAAGGGGGGCAGCCCCAGGCGGGTGGGCAGCGATGGGGAGACGCCGCTCAGGGGCGCTCAGGCCGCCACGGGCTGGCGGGCGGCGGCTTCGCTCTTGGCCCCACCTTTGGTCCCGCCCTTGGCAGCGACCTTGCCCACACCCATCTCCCGCAGTTCCGAGAGCAGGCCGTTGAGCACGGCTTTGGCGTCGCCGAACACCATCGCCGTCTGGGGCAGCTCGAAGAGGGCGTTGGCGATGCCGGCGTAGCCGGCCCCCAGGCTGCGCTTGACCACAAACACCTGCCGGGCCTGGTCCACCTCGAGAACGGGCATGCCGTAGAGGGGGCTGCTGGGATCGGTCTTGGCCTGGGGGTTCACCACGTCGTTGGCACCGAGCACGATCACCACGTCGGTGCGGGGGAACTCAGGGTTGATGGCCTCCATCTCCACCAATTGCTCGTAGGGCACATCGGCTTCCGCCAGCAGCACGTTCATGTGACCCGGCATGCGGCCGGCCACCGGATGGATGGCGTAGCTCACCTCCACCCCATGGGCCTCGAGCAGCTTGGCCAGCTCCCGCAGGGCGTGCTGGGCCTGGGCGACCGCCAGGCCGTAACCGGGCACGAACACCACCCGTTCCGCCACCTCCAGGGCCATGGCGCATTCCTCGGCGCTGCAACTGGTGATGCGGCTGTAGTCGGAGGCCCCGGCGGCGGTGGCGCCAGCGCCGGAGGCAGCCATGCCAAGGGCACCTCCGAACAGCACCGACACCAGCGAGCGGTTCATGGCGGTGCACATCACCTGGGTGAGGATCAGGCCCGCGGCCCCCACCATCGCCCCGGCCACGATCAGCAGCTGACTGCCGACCACGAAGCCGGCGGCGGCGGCAGCCACACCGGAATAGGAATTGAGCAGGGAGATCACCACGGGCATGTCGGCCCCGCCGATCGGCAGGGTGACACCCACCCCCAGCAGGGTGGCGCTCGCCACCAGCAGCCAGAGGGGCAGGCCCGCCGGGTCGCTGAGCAGCAGCACGGAGCCCACCAGCGAGCTCACCGCCAGGGCGATGTTGACTCCATGGCGGATGGGGCTCTGGGTCCAGGCCGGGGTGTCGAGCCAGCCCTGCAGCTTGGCCATCGCCACGATCGAGCCGCTGAAGGTGATCGCGCCGACGAACACCGAAATGGCGATCGAGATCAGGGCCACATGGTCGCCGGGATCGACATCGAACAGGGCGACACCCACCGCCACCAGCAGCGACGCCATGCCGCCGCAGCCGTTGAAGAGGGCCACGGTCTCGGGCATGGCGGTCATCGGCACCCGCTGGGCCGTGAGCAGTCCGGCCAGGCCGCCGGCGGCGGTGCCGATGGCGATCCACAGCCAGGCCTGGGGATCGGGGCGGATCTGCAGGAGAAGCCCCACCACCGCCAGGCCCATGGCCAGGGCGGCCAGGCCGTTGGCGGCCCGGGCGGAGCGCACCTTGGAGAGGCCCTTGATGCCCAGGGCCAACAGCAGCACCGCCGTCAGATCGATGAACTGGGCAAAGCCGTCGCCGGAGAGGAGGGCTTGGATGGACAGGGCGAAGGGGAGAGGCATCGGGGCGTCAGCGGCGGCGGAACATGGCGAGCATGCGGTCGGTGACCAGGAAGCCTCCGATCACGTTGTAGAGGGCAAAGCCCAGGGAGAGGGCGCCGATCAGCAGCAACGCCTGGTTATGGCCCGCCTTCTGGATCAGGGTGAGGGAGGCGAGCACGGTGATGCCGCTGATGGCGTTGGCGCCGGACATCAGCGGCGTGTGCAAGGTGGGGGGAACCTTGCCGATCAGTTCAAGGCCCAGGAGGCTGCCCAGCAGCAGCACCCAGAGGGCCTGGGACAGGGAGCTCATGCGGGGGTGGCGGTGGGGGTAGCGGTGGCGGTGGGAGCGATGGCGTTGGCGGCGCGGGCGGCGGGGCGCAGCACGTCGTCGCGACGGCACTGGCCGCCATGGGTGAACAGGCAGCCGTCGAGGATCGGATCCTCCGGATTGAGGCGCAGACCGCTTTGCTGCTCCGGATCGTGCAGGTGCTCGATCAGGGCGGAGAGGTTGCGGGCGTACAGGGCGCTGGCGTGGTTGGGAACGCTGCTGGGCAGGGCATCGGCCCCGATCAGCTGCACCCCGTTGCGCACCACGGTCTCCCCTGGACTCGTGCCAGAGCAGTTGCCCCCCTGGGCCACCGCCAGATCCACCACCACAGCGCCGGGGCGCATGCCGTCAAGCATGGACTCATCGATCAGGCGCGGAGCGGGGCGACCCGGCACCAGGGCGGTGCAGATCACCATGTCGGCCAGGGTGAGCTGCTCGGCCAGCTGGCGGCGCTGGGCGGCGAGGAAGGCCTCGGTGGCCTGACGGGCGTAGCCCCCCGCCTCAGCGGGGCGCTCCTCCTCCCTGGGGGGATCAATGAAACGGCCGCCCAGGGATTCCACCTGCTCGCGGGCCGCCTCGCGCACATCCGACACGTAGACCACTCCGCCCAGCCGACGGGCGGTGGCCAGGGCCTGCAGCCCGGCGACACCGGCGCCCAGGATCAGCACCCGCGCCGGCTGGATCGTGCCCGCGGCCGTCATCAGCATCGGCACGTAGCGGTCGAGGGCCGCGGCGGCCAGCAGCACCGCCTTGTAGCCGGCGATGTTGGCCTGTGAGGAGAGCACATCCATCGGCTGGGCGCGGCTGATGCGGGGCAGCAGCTCCAGAGCGATGGCGGAGGTGCGTCGGGCGCAGAGCTGCTCGCTCAGCTCCACGGCCCCGTGGGGGGCGAGCAGCCCGGCGAGCAGGGCCCCCTCCCGAAGCTGGCTGAGCGCCGTGGCCGTGGGCGTCTGAACGCAGAGAACCCCATCGACCCGATCCCAGGCGCCTTCCTCGGTGAGCTGGGCTCCGACTTCGGCGTAGGCGGCGTCCGGGAAGCCGGCCGACTGGCCCGCCCCCCGTTCCACCTGCAGGCTGAAGCCGCGGGCCCCAAGGCGGCGCACAGTCTCGGGGGTGGCGGCCACCCGCCGCTCCCCGGGAGCCGTCTCGCGGGGGATCAGCAATGTCGGCAAGGCGGTCTCCAGCAGAAGGACCCTTCCTGCTCTGGATAGGAGGCCCGCCCCGCCTCCGACAAGCGATTGCCGGCCAATGTGCGGACACCCCCACAGGAGCACGGCCCGCCTCCAGCTCCGGCCGGGCCACTGGAGCAGGAAATGCGCAGATTTCCGAAAGCCGGCTGGCGGGCCGCAACACCGCTGGCTAGGGCTTGGGTTCCTGCGTCCGGTTTCCCCCGATGGCCCTCACCGCCCTGGAATGTCCCGATGGCGTCTGCCACAGCCACCATGGCGGCCATGCCGTGGCGGTCGAGGATGTGCGCCGCAACCTTGACGCCCATGGAGACCAGTGGTGCGAACGGCTGGCCGAGCGGATCTACGAGATCTCCGTGGACAGCTTCAGCCAGAACGTGATGCCCCACCTGCAGCAGCAGGGCTGGCAGCGCCGCCATCTCGACTGGGAGTTCAAGCTCGCCGAGGCGCCGGCGGAGGTGGAGCGCACCGTGGTGGACGGGGCGATCAACGCCATGGAGAGCTTCCTGCGCAGCCACGAGGTGCAGCGGCTGTTCGTGAAGGAGCTGGTTCAGGGCACCCTGGCCGAGGCGGGGCGCAACCCCCACAGCGGTCGGGGCGTTCGCTGGCTGATCGAGCAGGAGGTGCTGGGCTGGCTGGAGCGGGAGCGGGAGAGCCTTCTCGACCGCCTGGCGATGGAGACGCTGGAGGAGAACGGCGGCGACTTTGAGCTGGCGCGGCAAGGCGCCCTGCAGGACCTGCGGCAGGTGGAGCACCTGCTGGTGAACCACGCGGAGGCGATGGGCTGAGCCCCCCGGGCCGCCTCAGAACAGGGGTAGAAGTTCCTGCTCCAGGCTGCGCGCCTGGGGCAGGGAGCCCCGATGCCGCAACAGGCGCAGGCGCAGGATCATCGGATCGATGTCGCATTCCTCGCCCCAGCAGCGCTCCAGGTGGCGGCGGGGATCGGGAACCGGCTGGCGCGGGATGGCCATGGCGAAGGCCGACAGGGGGGATGGCCGGAAGGTAGGTGCCGCCGCCGGCGATCCCATCGGAATCCATACCTATTCTCACCCTGCCGGTTGGCAGCGTCCGCCGGGGCCCGTCCAGGGCGCGGGGCGGGCCGGGCGATTTCGCAGCCCCCATGGGCCCGGAATCGTCCTGTCCATGGCGTTGCTACTTGATTCAGGCGCTGTGTGTGCGACGTTGTGTCAACCAACACCATCGACTGGCGCGCCAACCGGCAATCTGGCAGCCATCCGGGGGATGAGGGTGACGAAAGAATTCAATCGCCAGTCCGGCGAAGACGCGCAGCTCAACCAGACAGACACGGATCCGGGCGAGGTTTTGCCCCCTTTTCTCCATCGACGCCTTGAGGTGGCTGTCTGCTGGGCCCTGGCACGCCGGGTGGCCCTCGACAGCCGCGAGCTCTACGAGGAGAGTTTTGCCCTCAGCGAGGAATTCCGGGAATGGCTTCTCTGCCTGGAGGAGCACCCGGAGCTGCTTCAGGCCAATCTGCTGATGGTTCCCCACTCCCTGCATCCGGGGCAGCGGCCGGAAACCGATGGACTCCTGGAAATCTGAACCAAATCTATAGGCGCCTGTCGGCACCGCTCGCGCGCCTCGCGAAACGTCACCTGGCTTCACACCAACCGCTCGCCCGGCCCGCCGGACCATTCCTCCATCCCCTAGGCTCAACTCATAGTCATTCCGCTTTAGAGCCATGGCTGAGGTCAGTCCAGGGGTCGTGACCAGCCCCCACTCCGACTCGGAGCCCGCGGCTGATGCCGTGGAGAACCTGGTGATCGTGGGCTCTGGGCCCGCGGGCTTCACCGCCGCCATCTACGCCGCCCGGGCCAACCTCAGGCCCCTCCTCATCACAGGCTTCCAGGACGGAGGCATCCCGGGGGGACAGCTGATGACCACCACCCATGTGGAGAACTTTCCGGGCTTCCCCGATGGCATCCTCGGCCCGGAGTTGATGGATCGCTGCAAGGCCCAGGCGCTGCGCTGGGGCACGCGCCTGCTGGAGGCGGATGCTGAAGCCATCGATCTGGGCCGCCGGCCGTTTCAGATCACGGCGGAAGGTCGCTCCGTCGAGGCGCACGCCCTGATCCTGGCCACCGGCGCCAGCGCCAACCGTCTGGGCATCCACCAGGAGGAGCGCTTCTGGAGTCGGGGCATCAGCGCCTGCGCCATCTGCGATGGCGCCACCCCCCAGTTCCGCAGCGCGGCGCTGGCGGTGGTGGGCGGTGGCGACTCCGCCTGCGAGGAAGCCGTGTACCTCACCAAGTACGGCAGCCATGTGCACCTGATCGTGCGCGGCCAACGGCTGCGAGCCAGCGCGGCGATGGCCGACCGGGTGCTGGCCAATCCGGCGATCACCGTGCACTGGAACCGTCAGGTGGTGGCCGCTGAGGGCGGCGACTGGCTGGAAACGATCCAGTTGCGGCCCACGGACAGCGAGGGCCACGAGGACCTGGCGGTCAGGGGACTCTTTTACGCCATCGGCCACACTCCGAACACCCGCCTGGTGCGCGGTCAGCTGGAGCTGGATGGCAACGGGTACCTGATCACCAGGCCGGGCCGTCCGGAAACCTCGATCGAAGGTGTCTACGCCGCCGGCGATGTGGCCGACGCGGAATGGCGCCAGGGGATCACCGCCGCCGGCAGCGGTTGCCAGGCGGCCCTGGCCGCTGAGCGCTGGCTCAGCCACCACGGCCTGGCGGTCACCGTCAGCCAAGACCCGGTGGAGCCCGCCGCGGTGGGGGAACCGAAACGCACCGCCGAGAGCGACGAGGCCAACTTCGATGCCGATGCCCTCTGGCAGAAGGGCAGCTACGCCCTGCGGCGCCTGTATCACGAGAGCCAGCGGCCCCTGCTGGTGGTCTACACCTCCCCCACCTGCGGCCCCTGCCACGTGCTCAAGCCCCAGCTCAAGCGGGTGCTCGATGAACTGGGCGGTCGCGCCCAGGGGGTGGAGATCGACATCGAAGCCGACAGCGCGATCGCCGAACAGGCCGGGATCACCGGCACGCCGACGGTGCAGCTGTTCCTCGCCAAGGAGCTGCGCGAATCCTGGCGCGGGGTGAAGGCGCGCAGCGAGTTTCGCAACACCATCGAGGCGCTGCTGGCGGTGCCCACCTGAGCGAAGCGCGGCTCAGCGGCGGCGCGGCCCCCCGGGACGGTTGCCGCCCGGGCGGGGGCCGGTGGCGCCAGCGTTGCGCTCCCGGTAGGTGATCCGACCGCGGGAGAGGTCGTAGGGGCTGATCTCCACCAGCACCTTGTCTCCGGCCAGCAGCTTGATGCGGAATTTGGTGAGCTTGCCCGCCGCCCGGCAGAGGCACTGATGTCCGGCGGGCTGCTCGAGGGTAACCAGGTAAAACCCGTTTCCCTGCTCTTTCTCGATCACCCCGGACGTCTCGATCATGCGCTCTGCTGCTTGGCAAACCATTCATCCCTCACTGTAAGGGCCGGCCGCGGCTTCAAGCGGCGTCTCGATGCACGGCCGCGGTAGGGTCTGTTTCCACCGTGCTCACCGCCGGATGATCCTGCCGCCGCTCTCGATGGACCTCGGCCTGCTGTTGATCTCGATCGGCGTGGTGAATCTCTGGCGCCTGCGCCAGAGCGACTGAGGTCACCTCCCGGGACCAGGATCGCTGCGGCGCCGTGACCTGCCTGCTGTTTCACAAGCCCTACGGGGTGCTCAGCCAGTTCACACCGGAGCCCGGCAGCCGCTGGGACTGCCTGGCCTCCTGGATCAGCCACCCCGGGGTGTACGCGGCCGGCCGTCTCGATGCCGACAGCGAAGGCCTGCTCCTGCTCACCGATGACGGTCGCCTGCAGCATCGGCTCACCGATCCGCGCCACGGACATGCCCGCCACTACTTCGCGCAGGTGGAAGGCCTCCCGGCCCAGGAGGCCCTCACGGGCCTGCGTCAGGGAGTGGTGATCCAGGGGAGGCGAACCCTGCCCGCCCGGGTGGAGATCATCAGCCCACCGGATCTGCCGGACCGCTGCCCCCCCATCCGCCAGCGCCTCTCGGTGCCGACAACCTGGCTGGAGCTGGTGCTGCGGGAGGGCCGCAACCGGCAGGTGCGCCGCATGACCGCCGCCGTGGGCCTGCCCACGCTGCGACTGGTGCGCACGGCGATCGACCTGGAGGATGGCGATCCCCCCCTCAGCCTGGAGGGCCTGCCCCCCGGGGCCTGGCGCGAGGTGAGCGCGGCGGAGGCGGCGAGGCTGGCGAGGCTAGGGCGAGTGAGGCCAGGACAGCCCGGGAGGGGACGGAGGGCGACTCAGGCCAGGGATTCCCTCAGCTCACGAGCTGTCTGCAACTGGCCGTAGTAAAAATTGGCGCGGGCCCGGCGATCGGGATCCTCAAGGCTATCGAGGACATCGAATCCCAGGCTGGTCCAGAGATCATGGCCGCAGGCGCGGCTCAGCTCGCTGGCCGCCTCCTGCTCCAGATTGATCAGGCGACGCTGCAGGTTCTTGATCTGGGCAATGGCCATGGCCGGCTCCACGACGAACTGTTGCCATGGTACACATGTACCGCTTGTTCGGCCAGGGGCGCTCAGAAGGGCAGCTTCTTCTTCGCGTCCTTGTCGAGGTCGGCCTCCATCTCCCGCAGTCGTTTGAGGATGGTGTCGTAGTACTCCCGCAGATAGTCCTCCAGGGTGGTGGTGGAGGCGGGATCGAGGCCGAACGCCCCATAGCTCTCCTCCATCGGGGCGTCGAAGGCCACCCCGGCGGTCACCACCTCAGCGAAGGCAAGCCGCTCGGCCACATTGAGACTGCCAGCGAAGAAGCTGGTCACGCCCTGCATCAGCCCGATCAGTGCCGGCGGAACCCGCACCAGACGGGCCTCCTTGCCGCTGTAGCGCTCGCAGAGCTGGGTGATCTCGCCGGTGGTCCACGCCTTGGGACCCACCACCGGGAAAGCCTGGCGCACGGTCTGGGGGCGCTCCAGGGCCGCCACCGCAAAGCGGGCGACATCCTGGGTGTTCATGTAGGCGATCGGGGTGGGGGTTCCGCTCACCCACACGGTCTGGCTCTCCAGCACCGGGATCGCGAACTGGCTGATCAGGCCCTGCATGAAGCCGGCGCAACGCAGGGTGGTGAACTCCAGACCGGAGGCCTCCAGCCAGTCCTCGCTGCAGGCCTTGATGTCCATGAGCGGCACCGAGCGATGGGCGGCCGCGTTGAGGAGCGAGATGAACACGAACCGCTTGAGCGCCGCCCGGCCACAGGCGGCGAAGAGGTTCTGCTTGCCGGTCCAGTCGACGTCGTAACAGCTGGCCGAATCACCGGGGCGGGCGGTGGCGGCATCGATCACGGCCTCCATCCCCTCGAGGGCGTAATCGAGGCTGGCGGGCTCGAGCAGGTCGCCCCGGGTGAGCTCGCAGCCCCACTCCTGCAGGAAGGCCGCCTTGCGCGGGTAGCGCACCATGCAGCGCACCTCATG
>JBIKTO010000323.1:0-3728 GCA_044348065.1 Cyanobium sp. | reverse complement strand
GAGGGCTTCCTGCAGCTGGAGAACCCCGAGCAACCGCTGGAGGGGGGCCTCACCCTGGTGGCCCATCCCAAGGGCAAGGCGGTGCGGCGCCTGGCGGCGATGTCGGGGGGGGAGAAGTCGCTGACGGCGCTGAGTTTCCTGTTCGCCCTCCAGCGCTTCCGGCCCTCCCCCTTCTATGCCCTCGATGAGGTGGACAGCTTCCTCGACGGCGTCAACGTGGAGCGGCTGGCCGGGCTGATCGCCCGCCAGGCCGATGCCGCCCAGTTCGTGGTGGTGAGTCACCGGCGGCCGATGATCGCCGCCGCCACCCGCACCATCGGCGTCACCCAGGCCCGCGGCGCCCACACCCAGGTGGTCGGTTTGCCGCCGGCGGCCTGATCGGGCCGGGTGGGCCACAATGGGCCGACTGGGTCCCTGGACTTGACCGCCACGCCTCCCCCCGCCGCCGATTCCGCCGCCGCCCCCAGCGACCGCCTCTGGCTGCGTTCCGAGCTGATGGGCACCCAGGTGATCACCCGCGACACCGGCCGTCGTCTGGGCGTGGTGGGGGAGGTGGTGGTCGACATCGACCGGCGCGAGGTGGTGGCCTTCGGTCTGCGCGACAACCCCCTCACCCGCTTCCTGCCCGGCCTGCCCCGCTGGATGCCGATCGATCGCATCCGCCAGGTGGGGGATGTGATCCTGGTGGACTCCGCCGATTCGCTGGTGGAGGAGTTCAATCCCGAGCGCTACAGCAAGGTGATCAACTGCCAGGTGATCACCGAGGCGGGTCAGCAGCTCGGCCGGGTGCTGGGCTTCAGCTTCGACATCGAGACCGGTGAACTCACCAGCCTGGTGATCGGCGCCCTGGGGGTGCCCCTGCTGGGCGAAGGGGTGCTGAGCACCTGGGAGCTGCCGGTGATCGAGATCGTCAGCAGCGGCACCGATCGGATCATTGTGTATGAGGGCGCCGAGGAGAAGCTCAAGCAGCTCGGCACGGGGTTGCTCGAGAAGCTGGGCATCGGCGGCAGCAGCTGGGAGCAGGAGGAGCGGGAACGGTTCCGCGCCGGTCTGGTGCCGGCCGAGAACCAGCTGCCCGCCGGCCAGCCCAGCGCCGTCGAGAGCCAGCGCCGCCTGGAGCCGGCCCGCGCCCAGGCCTTCCAGCCGGAGAGCGAACTCGACTACGTGGAGCTGGAGGAGCGCCGCGGCCGCGAGCCCCTGCGCCAGCGCCGCTACCTCGATGAGGACGCCGAGCCGCGACGCGCCGCCTGGGACCCGGCGCCGCGCGACCCGGACGACCAACCTCGCTACGCCCGCGACGGATCCCGCTATGCCCGCGAGGAACCTGCCTACCCCCGGGAGGAGCCTGCCTACCCCCGCGAGGAGCCCCGCTACCGCGACGATCGCCCGCTGGAAGCGATGCCCCGCCGCGAGTCACCCCCCGCACCGCGACCGGAACGCACCATCGATGCTCGGCGCTCCGAAGCCCGCGGCAGCCAGCGCCCTCCAGAACCGATCGATGTGGATCCCGAAGTTCTCGACGACCCCTGGTGAACCTCGGCTGCCTGGTGAACCCCGGCCGGCCGGGCCCGGATCAGCGGGCCTCGAAGCTCAGGGAGGCGGAATTGACGCAGTAGCGCTCGCCGGTGGGGGCAGGCCCGTCGTTGAACACATGGCCCAGGTGCGCGTCGCAGTTGGCGCAGCGGATCTCCGTGCGCACCATGCCGTAGGCGGTGTCCCGCAGGGTGGTGATCGCGCCGCGATCCACCGCATCCCAGAAGCTGGGCCAGCCGGTGCCGGAATCAAACTTGGTGGCGGAGCTGAACAGCTCGGCCCCGCAGCAGACGCAGCGATAGGTGCCGCTGCCCTTGTGGTTCCAGTAAGCGCCGCTGAAGGCCCGCTCGGTGCCGCCCTGGCGGGTGACCCGGAATTGCTCGGGGGTGAGCCGCTCCCGCCAGGCCTCCTCGTCGAGGCCGCGGGCCAGGCCGCTGTCGAGGCTGCAGGGGTTGGTCTCGCTCATGGCGGCGGGAGGATGCGGGCGCAACCCTAGGCGGGATCGGCGGGCGGCAGCAGCTCCCGCACCAGGGCCGCCAGGGCCGCCACCGCCCCGGGCCGTCCCCGCAGGGAGCGCAGGTCGTCGCGCATGCCCGCCAGCCGCTGGGGGTGCTCCAGCCAGTCGGCGGCCTCGGCGGCGATCGCCTCCGGGGTGATCGCCCCCACCCGCTCCGGCACCACGACGCGGCCGGCGCTGATGTTCGGCCAGGCCAGGAAGCCGCGGTGGCGCAGCCGCCAGGCGGTGAGGGCCACCCCCACCAGGGCCCGCAGCCCGGGCAGCCGCGCCACCAGCCCCAGCCAGCCGTCCCAGGCCTGCATCACCTGCAGGTGCTGGGTGGGCACCAGCACGATCATCGGCACCCCGAGGGCACCGAGCTCCGCGGTGTTGGCGCCGACGGTGGTGAGCGCCAGGGCGCACTGGCTGAGGGGGCCGTGGGCGGGGTGCGCCTCGATCAGCCGGATCGTGGTGCCGGCGGTGGTGACCAGCTCCATCCCCTGGCGGCGCGGCACGCCCGGGCCGTAGTGGCGGGCGATCGGGTTGGCCGGCGACGCCCAGGCCAGCAGTTCGCTCACCGTGGTGGTGGGCGCCACCGGCAGGAGGAAGCGGCAGCCCGGCCGCAGCCGCGCCAGCCGGTCGGCGGTGTCCAGCAGAAAGGGAACGCCAACCTGCAGCTTGGCCCGCTTGGAGCCGGGCAGCAGCGCCACCCAGTCGCCGGGCGGCAGGGGATCCTCGCTGCGGGCCGAATCCTGCAGATCGGCCATCAGATCGCCCACCTGCACGGCCCGGCCGCGCCAGCGCTGCGCCAGCCGGCCGGCCGCCTCGGGGCCCATCAGCGCCACCCGGTCGTTCCAGCGCGGCCAGCGGGCCACCCATTCGGCGTAGGTGAGGTGGCGATAGCCGAGGCGGGCCGAGAGGAGCACCGTCCAGAACTGGTCGCCGCCGAGGAACACCACCACCCCGCGCCGGGGCCAGGGGCCATGGCGGCGGGGGCGCAGCAGCAGGGCCCAGAAGCGGCGGGCCGGCAGCACCCGCTCGAACAGCCCCCAGTCGCCGGCGACCGCGGCCTCCCGCCCCGTGGCGTTGGGGCAGGGCACCAACACCAGGCGCAATCCCAGGGCGGCGTTGGGTTGGAGCGGCCGCAGGGGCAGCTCGGCGTGCAGGCGGCGGGCCAGGGGGCGCACCCAGGTGCTCAGCTCCCCCGGCCCATTGCTCACCAGCACGATGGCGGCCTGCTCAGGAACCGGTGAGGGGCGGACGGGGGCGGCACCCACCACAGGACCCGTCGGCGAGAAGGACATGCGGATGGCGAGACTTGAACTCGCAAGGCCGAAGCCACACGCCCCTCAAACGTGCGTGTCTACCAATTCCACCACATCCGCGTGGCTGGATCCGCGATCGCTCGCGATCCGCCGCCGATCATACCCATCACCGACCCCCCCAACCCCTTGGGCGGTGGGGTCGGTGAGCGCTGATACAGTCCGCCATGGCCTGAAAACCCTCCCCGCCACGCGGATGACCATCGGCAAGCTGCTGATCGCCAACCGCGGCGAGATCGCCCTGAGGATCTTGCGCAGCTGTCGGGAGCTGGGCATCGCCACGGTGGCCGTGCACAGCACCGTGGACCGCAACGCCCTGCACGTGCAGCTGGCCGATGAGGCGGTGTGTGTGGGTGAGGCGCCCAGCAGCCGCAGCT
>JBIKTO010000033.1:0-11190 GCA_044348065.1 Cyanobium sp. | reverse complement strand
CATCGTGCCCGAACGGCATGCCCTGCCCAAGGCGCTCATCGTGAACCGGTATCTGGCGGAGGAGAGCATCCGATCCCTGGCCCAATCCTTCCGTGTCGCGCCAGGAAGGATCCGCCAGTTGCTCGAGGACAGCGGGGTGACGATCCGTGCCAATCGCCACTGCCTCCCCAGGGCGCCGCAGCCGTGGACCCCCCAGGAGATTGCCCGATGTGTGCGCCTGCGCGCCCAGGGCCATGACATGGCCACCATTGGCTTGATGGTGAACCGCAGCCGCCTGGCTGTCGCCAGCCAGCTGCAGGAGCAGGCCCGGCCCACTCAGGCGGCACGAATGGCGGCCCGGGCCCGCCGGCGCCGCGGCGATCTTCTGGCAGCGGAGCTGCCGCCAGAGCAGGTGATCGAAGCCGTGCGCCGTGGCTGGCTGGAGGGCCGCAGCATTGCCGTCCTGGCCAGGGAGCTGCAGATCCCATCCGCCATCGTTTCCGGTCTCCTGAAGCGGCTGGGGATCAGCGTGCCGGCCGGTGGGCCCAATCCCAATCGCAGCAGCCTGCAGGGCGCTGCGAACGCGATTCCTACCCTTTGAGCAGGAGGAAAGCCGGTGTGACCAGAAAGGTGGAAGCCGGCGCCCAATCCAAGCCCCGGGGAAACGCGAAGAAGCCACCGAAAGACCGCACCCTTTCCAGGGCAGCAGAGCGGAACTACCGCGTGCATGCCCTGCTCGGCCTTGCCGTGAAGAGCTGCTATGGGCCGTGCGAGCTCATGACCGTGGCCACCAAGGGCTGGAAGGTCAGCCCCACGGTGGCGGCCCGGCTGGTTGCGGAGGCATTTGATCTCGCGATCCAGAGCACCAGCCTCTACGACCGCCAGCGAATGGGCGCCATTCAGGTCTCGAGGATGGAGCATCTGCTGCGCGTCACCATGCAGGCGAAGCAGCACCAGACCGCGCTGGGGGTGCTGGCGGAGATCAACCGGTTCCTGATCAGCATCGACAAGTTCGAGCGGGCCCAGGAAGAGGCTGGTGATGGTGGCTCAAGTGCCAAGCCCCTCACACCAGAAGAGCAGGAGCGCCTGGATCGAGAAGGGGATTTCTGATGGCCTGGGACGACGAGGCATGGGCCGAATATGAGCAATCCCAGCTTCGCGCGCAGACACCCTGCTACTCCTGGCCGCGGCAGGGCCCTGCCGGACTCCATCTGCCCCGCAAGCAGGTGGTGCGCCCGATGGCACCGGTGCTGCGGTATCTGCCCCGCCGCGTGCTGTTCTCGCAGGAGCAGGTGGTGCGGCCGTGGGATCAGCTCCCGAAGCGCTGGCCAGACTTCGCCGCCCGCACCTTCATCGCTTCACAGGGGAAATACCTCCCCTTCGTGCCATGGGACTACCAGCTGGACCTGGTCCGCACCATCCGGGCCCACCAGAACACCTACGTCCTGAAGAGCCGCCAGACGGGGGTTAGCGAGACCGTGATCTCGTTCATGCTGCAGCAGGCCATCCAGCGGCCGGCCTGGGTCGGGATCATCTTCTCCAAGACCGGTGAGGATGCGAGCGAGCTGGCAGCCCGGATCAAGGGCCAGGCCGCATCCCTGGGATCATCCTGCCCGCCGCTGCCCAAAGACAGCGCCCGCAAAATCGTCTTCCAGGGCCGCGGCAGCCTTCACTTCCTGCCCCCTACCGAACGGGCGGCCCGGGGCATCCCGTCGGCCTCGATGGTGCTTTTCGATGAGGGGGCCTTCATCGAGAAGCTCTCCGGGATCGAAACCGGGGCCATGCCCACCCTCTCGCTGCTGGGCAGCCGGGCCAGGGCGGTCTGGGTTTCCACCCCCAATGGCCGGAGCGGCCGGTTTCACGAGCACTGGAGCACCGATCACGGTGAGGTGGCCGTGGACGATCGCACCGTCAACGGCATCCCGGTCCTGCGCACCAGCGCCAATCGGGAGTTTGCCAAAGTCGCCATCCACTGGAGTCAGCACCCGATCTACTCCAGGGATCCGGACTATCCCGAGAACACCCGCCGGAAGTTCCAGCTCACCCAGCAGCGCTACCGGCAGGAATTCGAGTTGGATTTCGCCGCCACGGACGCAGAGGTCTACCCCCACGACCTGATCGAGGCCGCCGAGGCCATCGGCGGGTTGCAGCTGCCCACCAGGGGCCGCATCTATGTCTTCGGGATTGACCCCAACGGCAAGGGCGACGATGAGTGGGTCACCACGGTTCTGGATGTCACCAGCAACCCCTGGCAGGTGGTCGCCCGCTTCAACGACGCGCGCCGCAGTCGGGACTACGGCCTGCAGCGCACCGCCCGCCTGATCGACCAGTACGCCCCGGAGCTGGTGCTGGTGGAGTCGAATGGCGTCGGAGCAGCGGTCAGCGAACAGCTGGGCATCCTGCGGCCAGGGGTGCGCTACGAGGAGTTCGCCACCAGCAAGCCCAGCAAGATCTTCATGACGGATCGCGTGTTGCTGCTGCTCGAGCAGGGAGAGCTGGGGATCCCCCCGGACGACATCTACGGCGACCAGATGCGCACCTTCCGCCAGGGGCCCGATGGCACCCGTGAAGCCGCGGCCGGCTGCCACGACGATGCCGTGATGAGCCTGGCAGCGGCCTGCGAAGCCGGGGCCAGGGTGCGCCCGATGGTGGCCGACTGGATCAACATGGTCTGATCTGCAGCCCCGCCGCGGCCTCCCCCGGCCCGGATCCCATGTGGCAATGGGCAACCGTAGCCGGAATTTCCGGCCACGCCTCCGCCCGAGACTCATCCTGGAAACGGAGAATCCCGTTTCACTGCGTCCCCTCCCGCCGGCCCCCGCCGCGCCGCCGCGCCGGCGCCGGCCCGAGGTGGCCACCACCACCGGCGCCACCGCCGGCCACCACCGGCCCCCGCCGGCCCCCCCCCGCCGCGCCGGCGCCGGCCCGGGGTGGCCACCACCGTCGGCCCCCCTTCTCCAGCTCCAAGACGATGCCTGGCCCCGCCTTGAGAATCACCATCGGCCGCGCCCGCCGCGGCCTCGGTAGCCTCCTGCCCGGCCAGGTCTATGTCGGCCGCCCCAGTCCGCTGGGCAATCCCTATGCCCTCGGCCGCGATGGCAGCCGCGAGCAGGTGATCGCCCGGTACCGGCGCTGGCTCTGGGCGCAGCTGCAGGCACCGGGCTCAGCGCAGGAGCGCGAACTCAGGCGCCTGCTGGCCCAGGCCCGCTCCGGCGAGCTGGAGCTCTTGTGCTGGTGCGCCCCCCTGTCGTGCCATGCGGAGGTGGTGCGCTCGGCGCTGCTCTGGCTGGCGGGGAAGGAGGGGGTCTGAGGGCCGGCCCCCGCCGGCCCCCCCCCGCCGCGCCGCCGCGCCGGCGCCGGCCCGAGGTGGCCACCACCACCGGCGCCACCGCCGGCCACCACCGGCCCCCGCCGGCCCCCCCCCGCCGCGCCGGCGCCGGCCCGGGCCAGGTGGGCCCTTGAACATCACGAGCTGAGCAGATTGTGGCCTGACAACGCAGGGATCGTTACTCTGTGGGCTCCCAAGGATTCCTCCCCCCGCCTGCCGTTGGCTTGCGGGGGGATTTTCATTGGTGAGGCACTACGCCTCAGCGCCGTCTTCGTCCGGCAGCTGCAGCGGCGAGCTCATCAGCTTCCAGCGCTTCGCCAGGATCGGCCGGTGCCCACCCAGGAAGTTCCTCACCGTGTGATGGGACAGGCCCTGGGCCGCCGCGAAGGCCCGTTCCTGGCCCACGATGATCTCGCGCCGGCGGCCGCACGTCACCTCCCGCAGGATCCATCGGGGGGCAGCGCTGTCATCGGGCTGATCCTGCTCGGAGCGCTTTACCCACCAGATCCATGTCCCACCGCTGTTGCCCCTGGTCACCCGGCGCAGCAGGCCCCGCTGCTCGAGTCTGCTCAAACAACGATTCAGGGTCGCGCGCTCCGTCCCCAGCTGCTCGGCCAGATCGGTGAGCGTCGGCCACCAGTTGGGAACCAGCTGCTCGATCTGAACCAAGGTCATGGCCTGTTCCGCCCGCAGTGCTCGCCGCAGCTGGGCGAGGAACGCTGGCTGGATCATTGCCGCCTCGGCCTTGTCGGCCACGGCCACAGGCGCCGCCGCGGCTTGATGCTGGCCTGACTCGCTGCCGCCAAGGCCACTTCCAGCTCAGCAATCCGCCGGCCGGCGCGACGGATCATGATCTCCTGAATGGATATCAACCTGGCCATGAGCAGACACCGGACGATCACAGCATCCGGCCCCCGGTTGGTGACTTCGTTGCGCAACTCATTCCCGAGGCGGTGGAGTTCAAACTCCAGCTCATCGCTTTCTACCGGCTTCATCCAATCGGTACTGGCCATCTCACGCAGATCTCTTGCGCCCTGTGGGTGCTTGCCAGAGCACGCGCACAGATCTCGGCACCCCCTCGCGCACGTCGATGGCGCCGACCGCCTGAAGGTTCCTGAAATGGACCTGAACCGTGGAGGTGCTGGCCAGGCCCCTGGCGCGCATCACATCCCGGAAGCTGGGGCTGATGCCGTGCTGCTTGATGTAGGCCCGCACGGCATCCAGCACCAGTTGCTGGGCCTCCGTCAGCCCTCGTTCCGTTTTCATCGGAGCCTGTGTTCTCGCTGGCCCCGAAACCCGTCCCGTCATGAATCCGCGATGTCGTTGTTCCAGGCCGAATCTACTCCCGAATAGCGCATCAGTCCTACGGCACCGTTGAGAACAGGCTGGTGCCATCCGGGAACAGCGCCCGCAATCGCTCGATTTCGAGGTCCCCGGCATCCATAGAGCGTGGGGCGGCATCCCCCGCCAGTCGGCGCTTCGCCACCCGCATTGCCTGATCCTCCCGCGCGATCACATCGTTCCGGGAGATCCCCATGGCCTGGCTGATCTGCCCAGCAGTCTCCCCGGACAGCATTCGATCCATCACCTCCTGGAGAACTGGCCAAGGCGACAGGGCCTCGAGCACCAGCTCGCTGCTGGAGGCCTCGGCGGCCGTCGCGCCAATGGTGCTCCCCCAGGTGTCGCCGTCCTCCTCCCCAATCGGCGCATCGAGTGAGCCGACATGGGCAACCGCAGCGGCCTGCCGCAGAGTTCGCAGCCTCGCAGCGCCCACCTTCATCTCGGCCATCGCCTCGACATCTGTCGGCATGCGGCCGACACGTGCGACAAAGGCCTCCTCCCACTGCCGCAAACGGTGCATGCTGCTGGCACTCTTCTGCGGAATCCTGATGGTCCCGCCGGTGTAGATCAGGGATCTCATACTCTGCCTGATCCACCATATAGCGTAGGTGGAGAATGCGTAGCCCCTGGCTGGATCAAACAGCTCTGCTGCACGGTTCAGTCCTACAGCCCCCTCCTGAATCAGGTCTTCCACATCCACGGCCACCGTTGTGTCGCAGGAGAAGCTGCGAGCCTGCGTCGCCACCAGCCGCATGTTGCGAGCCACCATTTTCTGCCGCGCGCGCTCGCCCGCGCGCCGCAGGGCAACAGGTGGATCTGTTACCCCCTGCGCCAGATCTTCCGGGGATGGCTGCCAGTCCAGCCATGCCCTGATCGCGCGGCCCAACAGCACCTGCTCCTCGCGGCTGGGGATCGGCAGCTGAGCGAACGCGCTGAGCATCGAGTCGAGCGATGAGCCCACCGACCTGGCCCCGGCCTGATGTTCGCTCCATCCTATGGCCCAAAACATCCCTGGACAGTGATATTGCCAGCTGAGTAGGCCTACCCTGGCCTTGTGCGCACCGAGTCGTGGCGATCGGATTCCTGCAGGAGAACGGCCCCCAGTACCGGCTTGACGGTGCTCTCATCAATGTGCTCACGGGCCTGGGAACGGCCAAGGATCGGAACGAAGCGATCGGCGTCAAGCGCTCCCGGACCCTCTCGGAGGCGGCGGTCAATGCGCTCTACGAGCAGAGCTGGCTGATCCGGCGCATCGTCGAAAAGCTGCCAGATCAGGGCACCCGCAGCGGCTGGGAGCTGAGCGTGGGGGATGAAACCTCCTCACGGATGAAAAAGCAGCTCGACGATCTGGTCGGCTGGACCGAGAAGCTCAAGCTGCAGCAGGCGGTGGCCGCGGCCGCCACCTACGGCCGTCTCCACGGCGGCGGCGCCATCGTGGTGATCGCTGATGACCGCACCCCGATCGACCGGCCGCTCAACCTCAAGCGGCTCCGCACCATCCACGGGTTCTACCCGATCGATCGCTGGCGTCTCTACCCAGCAGCCGGCTGGTCAGGCATCGGCGAGCCAGAGAGCTACTGGTTCTGGAGCCAGGCCGACCGAGATCTGCAGAAGCTGGAGGAACAGGCCGGCGCCAAGCAGGTCACCAGCGCCGGGATGGGCATCACAGAGGCCACGCAGGTGGAGATCCACTCCAGCAGGGTGATTCGCTTCGAGGGCCTCCCCTGCTCCTGGCGGTCTCAGCAGGAGCGGCAATGGTGGGGGATCAGCGTGGTGGACCTGGTCTGGGACGTGTTCAAGCGCTACGAGACCGGCCAGCAGTCCGCAGCGGACATCCTGCACGACTTCGACCTGGTGGTGCACAAGCTGCCAGGCCTGACCAACATGCTCTCCGCCGGCGGCGAGGACAAGCTGAAGCAACGGCTGCAGGTCAATGCGCTTTCCCGCAGCGTCTTCGGCGCCTACCTCCTCAGCGACAACGAAGAGCTCACCAACCTCAACCGCTCAGCGGCGGGGATCGCCGACATCCTGGCTTCCCTGAAAACTGAAATCACCGGCGCCAGCGGAATGCCGCACACCCTGCTGTGGGGGGAGAGCCCGTCCGGCCTGGGCGCCGACGGCCGATCCGAGCAGGCGGCTTTCGGGAACGAGGTGGCCGACTGGCAGGACAAGCACATCAAGGGGCCCCTGCGGCAGATCTACGAGCTGGTGATGGCCTGCTCTGACGGCCCTTGGAAAGGGAAGGAGCCTCCGGAAGACTGGAAGATCACCTTCCCGGCCACCTACACCCCCACGGAGGATGAGCAAGCGGAGCTGCGGACGAAGGTGGCCACAGCCGACAGCCAGTACATCAACGCCCGGGTGCTGCTGCCCAACGAGGTGGCGCTGGCCCGCTTCGGGAAGCCTCGATTCAGCCTGGACACTACGCTGCTCAATCGGAAGCCCGATGGCTCCATCCCGGAGCCTGTGGCGCCTCCTGTGGAGTTTGGCGGCAGCCTGGACGAAAATCCGGCCGCGGCCCCGGATTCGTCCCCTGCCGATGCCGGCGCACCAGCCGCTGCTGATGGCGGCGGGCTGAGGGCGCCAGCCCGTCGCGACGCGGAAGACGACGAGCCCTGTTGTGACGCCTGCGAAGCCCGTGCTGAGGCGCTGGCACAGCAGATCACCGAGCACCGCGCGCGCCGCCGGCGCCGCCGGGATGAGGAGCCCCGCAACGATGCCGCTGGCCAGGTCCATCAGATCCTCGGGGTGAGCGTGCGGATGGATGGCCCTGGCATCGGCCGCCTGCAGGGCCCCTATGGACAGAACCTCCCCTATCCCGTGGCGGTGGGGCCGGACCTCAGTGGGGCCTGGGAGGTATTCGAGCCCTCCACCGGCGCCTATCTGCTGGCCCTGGGGCACCAGCACCAGCGGGGCCTGCGGGATGCCGTCGGCTCAGATGTCAGCATCCGCCGAATCGACGCGATTGATCTGGCGGCCATGGGCGCAATCTGCGATGCCTACCTTGCTGAGGATGGGGAAAAGGCATGAACCGGGCCGACAGACTGCAGGAGCGGATTGATGCGCTCAAGCGGAAGTGCAGCACCGGTTATGGGTGCGGGAGCACCTGCATCAGCCTTCGAAAGGAGTGCCGCACTCGCCCTGGGAGCTCGATCGGGAAAGAGCGGCTGAAGCGGCTGCTGGCCCTGGCCGCCGGCGGCGCTTCTGCCCAGCGCGGCATCGCCCCAGTGAAGGCCAAGGAGGCCGGGGAGATGGCTGGGGCTATCAGCACCCGCCGAGGCGAAAAAGCAGGCCAGCTGCGCGGCGCGCGGCAGCAGGCCGCGGCAGAGAAATCCAAGGCAGCGGAGACGGCGGCCAAGGCTGCAGCGGCCAAGGCCAGCCAAAGACAAACAAGCACAGGGGAGCGCCCAATGGCGCCCGCCGGCACGCCGCGGGGGGAGGCGGACAGGGCCGCCAAGGTCGCTGATCCGGATTACGAATTTGCACGAGCCTCGGCCGTGGGCAACGTCGGCGAGGATCTCAAGGGATCTGCTCGTCACAAGGCCAACCAGTGGCGATCCCTGAGTGAGGCAGAGGCCGATGGCACGGCCGAGGCCCTGGTCACCCGGGACAAGCTCCTGAAGGCCGAACCTCTTGACCTGACGGAAGGCCTTACCAATGCCAACTATCTCACCCGCCTGGCCGGCCACTTGGCGCTGAAGTCCTTTCCGCCGCAGCCCTACACGGAGAAAGCATTCTCGTCCTACAACCTGTCTCAGATCGATGGCAAAAAGACCCCGGCCGAGATGCGCAAGCTCTACTACGACCACCTGCAGCAGGTGAAAAGCATCATCGATAAGCGCCGGGATGACGCAGACCCCCGCGACATGCTTGCGGAAATCTCCAGGGTCACCGTTGACCGGATTGCGGCCATCAGGGGCGATCGCACGCAGGCCACATCTGATCGCTTCAACCCCCTGGCCAATTCGCTGGTGGACCTCACCAAGAAAACCAGCCGAGGCAGTTACGCCAAATCTTCCATTCCTGGGCAAATCAACACACTGGGCGTTCGCCTCAAAAAGGCCAACGAGACCAAGAGCACCGCCGAACTGGCGGATGTTATGCGCAATGCCACCGAAGACATTCTGAACGGAGCCTCGATCGACAAGGTGACCGGCGTGAAGAAGCGTGGGACTAACATCAATCCCGCCGACTTTTATGTGAAGAAGGCCGTGCGCACCGGCGGTCGCCCCCTGGCCGCTGATGACTCACCGGCTGGATCTGCGAAGGTGCTGGCCCAGCGCATGGGGATGCGTGGCCTGCAGTTTGGCAATAGCGTCACCGATGACGAGCGGGCGCACCACCTGCGCAAGACCGCTGAGGCCATGGTGGATCTGGCCGACGTGACGGGCCTCCCTGATCGCGCCATGTCGCTTGATGGCCAGCTGGGCCTGGCCTTCGGGGCCAGAGGCAAAGGCCGGGCCTCGGCTCATTACGAGCCAGGGTCAAAGGTGATCAACATCACCCGAAAGAACGGCGTTGGCACTCTGGCTCACGAATGGGGCCATGCCTTGGATGACTACATTGGCCAGCGCAGCCCAAGATCAATAGATGGCGGCTATGGACGGACTGGAGATCAATACATGAGTGAACAAATCAGCGAACTGTATCTTGATCGCAGTGGGCGTGGCACCAAGAGCCAGGCGGATGATCAGGTTTGGAAGGCCATGGATGCAGTCCGAAAAGCAATTGATACCACTGATTTCCCGCGGACTATGAGGCAAGGCCTTCGCGATCTTGGTATCAAACCAGGATCCGGGAGTGGGATGAGTGGATGGAATTACTGGACATCAGGGCGTGAGGTGTTTGCCAGAACATTTGAGCGCTACGTGCAGCACAAACTTCAGAGCATAGGCCAGGAGAACACCTACCTTTCAGGCCTTGGTGATGACAGCCCGCTGTGGCCGACCAAAGAGCAGAGCGCCAAGATGGCCCCTGCCTTTGATGAACTGATGCGAGCTGTGCGTGCCAGCACCTTCGGCACGATGAAAAGCCGCACCGACAGCCGTGAGCAGCGCATCCAGGGACTGATTGATGAGGCAACGTCTTCTGCCTACTCTGCCAATATCCAGGGGCGAAACGATGCCATGAAACGGAAATGCACTACCGGCTACAGCTGTGGATCCACCTGCATCTCGATGAGCAAAATCTGCAGGGTGACTCCTGGCGCAGGCCCAGGCCAGCAGAAGATGAAGCGGCTCCTTGCCCTGGCGGCAGGCAAGGATGGCGACTTGGCCATCAGTGGCGGGGCAAGAGCCAAGGAAACCGGCGCCGCCGCCGGGGGCGGGGAGGAGCAAGCCCCAGCTGCCAAGGGGCCGGGCCGTCGAGTGGGGCAGACGGAGATGAGGGAGGCCGTTCTGAAGCACTTCGGGGTTTCCACGCCCGCGGAGCTGCTGAAGGACAAAAACTACCAGATGTCCACAGTTGGGGATCGACGGAGGATCTTCAAGGGAGGCAATGCGGCGAACGAATGGCGAGAGCTTTACCGCCGCTTCATTGCCGTGCCGAAGGACGAGCGGAATCTGCCAGAGGGCGGCAGCGTCATCAACGGCATCGACATCATGAAGAACTTCCGGCCCTGGGTGGTCTTCGGGCTGGATCCGAAAAAGGCTTCGAAGGCCGACGTCGACAAGGCCTTCCGCAGGCTGGCACTCAAACACCATCCGGATGCCGGCGGCGATCGCATGGTGTTTGAAAAGCTGGTGACCATGAAGAACAGCGTGAAGGCCCTGATGGATTCCGCCCTCCAGGACCGCCTTGATGCCTTGCGGGCGCGGTGCGCCTGAGATGAAGGCCCAGGCGTCGATCGGCCGGGAGGGGTCGCTCCAACACCGGATCGACGCCCTGCGGCGGAAATGCAGCACGGGCTACAGCTGCAAATCGGGGTGTATCTCGCTGCGGAAGGAGTGCCGCACCAGAGCGAGCAGCACGATTGGGAAGGAACGACTGAAGCGGCTGCTGGCCCTGGCCGCGGGGGGGCCATCGAGCCAGCGGGGCATCGGCACGGTAAGGCCCGCCGAGGCCATGGCCTTGGCAGGCGAGATCGAGCAGCGCCGCGGGGAGAAGGCCCAGCTGCTGCGCGCTGTCCGCAGAGCGAAAGAAAGCATCAGTGGCATCACGATCACAACCGACTCGGACGGAGGGGAGCCTCGACTCAATGGGCTCAAGCCGACACGCAGTCTTGGCAGTGGGGCGTTTGGCAAGACCTACCAGTTCGACACAGAAGACGGCCCGGTGGTGGTGAAGGTCAACGGTCTCACCATGGGCGATCCTGCTGAGAGCGATCCACGAGTGGGCCTGGCGGAGCAGCGGGAAAACGTGGCTCGGCGCGAGTTCAGGAACCTGCAGCGAGCGCATTCGGTCGGGCTGGGCCCCGAACCCATCGGCAAACTCACCCACCTGCCCGATGGCCGCTGGAGTCTGGCCTACCGGATGCTGCCGGGCTCCAAACTCACCCCTTCTCACAACACAGTGGAGCTGACTCCTGAAGCAGCCGAATATCT
>JBIKTO010000032.1:0-11220 GCA_044348065.1 Cyanobium sp. | reverse complement strand
AGCACAGGGATCGATTGCGGCCCTTTTCAGGAGAAGAGAACAACGATCGGTGGCAAGCCCCGGTGTGGTTCTTTCTGGGATTTTTCTTGGCTGGTGATTTATTCATTTTCTGCATAGTCATGTGGCCGCGGCTCCGGCCCGCCTGTGATGGGCAAGCGGTGGGCATTGCCACAGCGCGGCATGAAAAAAGGCCCGCCGCTGGCGGGCCCTGCATGGCCGCGAAGGGATCGCACCTCATACCGCGCCAGCGATCAGGCGGCAGCGGCCTGATCGTTTGCCCCCTGTTGCTCCTCCGCCTCCTGCGAGGCATCGAGGGGCATGAGCTTGATGTGCCGGCGCCCCAGCTGAATCTGAAAGGCATCACCCGGCTTGAGGCCCAGCAGGGCGGTGTAGGCCTTGCCCACCAGCAGGTTGCCGTTGAACAGCACGTGGGTCACGTAGCTCAGCTTGCGGCCTGGCGTGCCATCCCCGCGGGCAGGGCCCAGGTGGATGCCCCGCGCCTCCAGCAGGGCCTCATAGAACGCCGTGAAATTCAGGCGCTCCGTGCCGTCCTCCTTGGTGGAGACGTAACCGGTGGCGCGGACGAGCTCTGATTTGGAGGCATCGCCCAGTTCCTTGACCTTGGTGAGCAGTTCGGTTCCGGTGAGCATGGCCAGGGGGCTGGATCAGCCCGGCGAGGGACATCTGCTGTTGCCATGGCGGGCAAGGGGGGGGGAACGGTCGGCGGGGTGTGAACCAACTCCAGGGAGGCGCTCCGCTCCTTAGAACGCCGCGGCCCTGCCCTGCGAAAGCCGCTCGAACGTCAGCTCGCCAGCAGCTCCCACGGATGGTTCTCCTGGGGACGCCCGGCAACCGGTTGCAGTCCAGCGCTCACGGCCACCTGATCGAGCAGATCGGCCCAGCGCTGCATCATTTCGGTCCGTTCTTCCAGGTACTCCGCCCAGTCGTAGGCCCGGCTCACCTTGTTGCCGTCGGCATGGGCCAACTGCTTTTCGGTCACCACCCTGGCAATCTTGAGCTGCTCGATGCAGTTGGTCTGCCCGAAGCCCCGAAATCCATGGGGTGTCTGACGACCCTGGAAGCCCATCCGGCGCAGCAGCATCGACAGGCAGCCATTGCTCATCACCGGCAGCCCCCCGCTTCCCCGGTGATTAGGGGTGTGGAAGACCAGCTCGGTATGGCCCGTGATCTGCCGCTGGCACTGAAACAACAGCAGTGCCTGACTGGAGAGGGGCACGATGTGACGAACACGACCCTTCATCCGTTCCGCTGGAATGATCCACTGGCGCCGTTCGGGGTCGACCTCACTCCAGCGCGCCTCCCTGAGTTCGCTGGGCCGTACAAGGGTGAGCATCATCAGGCGCAGAGCGATCAGACTGCTGCGCTCGGCGGCATGATCCCGCTCATAGCGATCGATCACCCCCAGCAGCTCCGGAAGCTCCACCCAGCTGATCCGGTGGTAGTGCGTGACGCGGGTCGTGGCGATCAGCTTGCGGGTGCGGGTGGCCGGATTGTCAGTGCGCAGCTCCAGGTCCATCGCATGTTCCAGAACCCGCCGCACCACGTCATTGCAGCGGCGGGCCTGTTCATTCGCTCCCCTAGCCACGATCGGAGCCAACAGGCGATCCTCGATTTCCGTGCGGCCCAGCACACCAATGGCCACCTCTCCCAGGGCTGGCAGGACGAAATGATCCAGCTTCTCCCGCATGTCCCGGCGATAGCGAGGACTCCATGCGGTGGCGTGGTGAGCCAACCAGGCTTCTGCTACCTCACGGAATGGCTTCGCCTCCGGTCGCTCCCGTTCGCGACGCTGCCGGCTGCTCTGGGTGCGAGGGTCGATTCCATCCCGCAACCAGTCATTGATCTGCATCGCCACTTTGCGGGCATCTGCCAGCCGGACCTTGGGATAGGTCCCGATCGTGAAGGTCTGCCGCACGCCCTCCCACCGGTAGTCCTTACGCCAGGTCTTGGAGCCGGAACGGGCAACCCAGAGATAGAGGCCATCTCGGTCGTGGTGCTTGGTGCCCGATCGGGACAGATCAGGGCGCAAAGCCTGAATCGCCTTGTCACTGAGCATGGCGCGCAGCGTCAGAACGCTCTTGGGGGAATGGAAGTCAGCCGGTCAGCAAAAGGGGCGACGGTATAGCGCCAAAACGTGACGGTATAGCGCCGATCCCGGCCGGCTATACCGTCAACCATACCGTCAGCCGCCGTGGCAGCCGCTGGATTTCCCTGGATCTCGCTGGATGCCTTGCCTAGGCAGATCCCTTACGCCGCAGGGGTTCTCGGACTTGCTTGGATCTCTCGGGATCCAGTGAAAACGGAGAGGGTGGGATTCGAACCCACGGAAGGTTGCCCTTCAAACGATTTCGAGTCGTTCGCTTTCGACCACTCAGCCACCTCTCCAAGGCCCGCAGGCCGGTTGTCACTCTACGGAGCGGCGGTGCCCCTCAGCCATCCACCAGCGAGCCGCTGTCGCCGCTGGCCCGCCAGCGGGGCGGCAGGCGGCGGACCGGCGCCCCACTGAGCCACACCTGATCGGGCGAGACGGAGCCGGCGGCCAGGGAGCGGCGCTCGCCAGGGCGGGGCTGGAAGCCCAGCCACAGGCCATCGAGCGACTCCGCTGCCGCGCCCGGGGCCCGATCGCGCCAGGCCCAGAGCGCCTGGCGGTCGGGCAGCAACTGCCAGTGGCGCGCCCCGAAGCGCAGGCTGAGGGCGTGGCTGTCCATCGACAGGGCGGTGACCGCCAGGCCGGGGCTGGCCAGGCTCTCCCCCGCCGCCAGCGGCGCCGCCGCCTCGCCGTAGGCGAGCACCGCCCCGCCCAGCCGCCGCCAGCAGGGCGGATCGGCGGGGGCCAGCGGATCGAGCAGCAGCAGCCAGTCGAAGCGGGGGATGCCCAGCCCCGTGGCCAGGCGAGCGCTCTGGCGACAGCTGAACGGATCGGCGCGGCTGGCGATCAGGGCGGCCCGGCCGGCGTGGCGGGCGATCAGCCAGTCGTGGCCACCGCCGAAATCCTGGTGCACCAGCAGCAGCCGATCGGCCCGCAACACCTGCAGCTGGGCCGCAGCCACCGCCACCAGCAGCAGCAGCCCGGCCCGGCGCCAGCCTCCAGCCAGGCCCGGCAGCACCAGGGCCAGCAGGGCCAGGGAGAGCAGGGCCACCAGCAGGGGCTGGGGCCGGCCGATCTGCCACTGGGCCAGCGGCAGGGCGGCGAAGCCGCGGGCGATCGCCACCAGCAGGGCGGTGAGCTGCTGCAGAGGCCAGAGCAGCGGCGCGGCCAGCGGCGGCAGCAGCAGGGCCGGGAGGGTGAGGCCCATCGCCCCGAGGGTGAGGGGCGTGAGCAGCGGGGCGGCGGCCATGTTCGCCGGAATCGCGTACACGGGCAGCACCCCGAAATGGGCCAGCTGCAGGGGCAGGGTCCAGAGGGTGGCCGCCAGGGGCACCGCCAGGGCCGGGGCGCTCCAGCCGGGCCGCAGCAGCGCCGGCAGCCGCGGTCGCAGCCAGCTCTCGATCGGCTCCGCCGACACCAGCAGCCCGGCGGTGGCCGCCACGCTCAGCTGGAAGCCCACATCCTGCATCCAGTCCGGACGGAAGGCCACCATCAGCGCCGCGCCGAGCAGCAGCACCGCCAGATGGCGCGCCCGACGGCCCGCCTCCAGGGCCAGCCAGGCCACGCCGCCCATCAGCACCGCCCGCACCACCGAGGGTTGCGGACCGGCGAGCAGCAGGAAGAGCAGCATCGCCCCGCCCCCCAGCGCCAGCCGCGGCCCGCGGCCCATGCCGCCCACCAGGGCCCGCACCGCCCCCAGCAGCACCGTGAGGTGGAAGCCGGAGGCCGCCAGAGCATGGGAGAGGCCCGAGGCGCGGAAGGCCTCGCGCAGCTCCAGCGGCAGGGGCACCACGGCGCTGCCCAGCACCAGGGCCGCCAGGATCCCGCCCCGCTCCGGCCCCGCCGCCGCCACAAACCGCCCGGCGATGGCGCGGCGCAGATCGGCGATCGGCGTGGCTGGCCTCGCCAGCACCCCGTGGCTCTCCACCCGCAGGCGCCGGGTCACCCCCTGCCGCGCCAGCCGCTCCGCCGGACCGGCCAGCAGGGGGTGGGGCGCCGGTGGCAGCGGTCGCCAGCGGCCGCGCACCGCCAGCCGCCAGCCAAGGCGCAGCTCCCCGCAAGTGGGAAAGAGCAGCTCCAACCGCGCCCCAGCGGCGTCCTCCGCCAGGGCGCGGCAGCCAGCGGCCGGGGCGGGCGGCTCCGCCAGGGGGCGGGGGTCCTCCAGCAGGCGCACCCGCAGCGGCGACAGCGGCCCTGCTGCCAGAGGATCCGGCGGGGCGGTGGCTGCCGGGACCACGGACCCCAGCAGCAGCAGAAGGGTGAGCGGCAGCGCCAGCGGGGAGTGCAGAGCACAGGTTCCAGGGCCACCCCAGGATTCCCGCCCGCGGACAGCCCGGCGAGAATCGGCCGGACGCGCCGTTCAGAGGCTGGGGAGGCGCAGGAGGAGGTCGCAGAGTTCCTTGCTGGGCATCGGCTGGCCGAGCAGCGGCGCCACCAGGGCCGCCACCGCCTGCAGACGGCAGGGCCAGATCGCCCGCTCCGAGAACCGTCCGGCCTGGTAGCTCACCGCCGCCACCAGCAGCAGCGCCAGGGCCCGCCTCATCCGCCGGCGACGGCCTCGCTGACGGGGCGATCCTGCGGGTGCTGCTGATACCAGCTCTCGCGCTGCGTGTCATCCAACAGCGGAAAGCCCAGGGAGCGACGCTCCGCCAGCCAGGCCTCCGCCACCTGGCGGGCGAGGTGGCGAATGCGGGCGATGGTGGCGGTGCGCTCGGTCACCGAGATCACCCCGCGCGCCTCCATCAGGTTGAAGGTGTGGCTGCACTTGAGCACGAAATCGAGGGCCGGGGCACTCAGGCCCGCGCGCACCAGATCGCTCGCCTCCGCCTCGTAGAGGGCGAACAGCTGCTGCAGCCGCTCCGGGTTGGCGGCCTCGAAGTTGTAGGCGCACTGGCTGCGCTCAAACGGCAGCCAGATGTCGCCATAGCGGTGCGTGCCGTTCCAGCGCAGATCCCAGAGGCTCTCCACGTCCTGCAGATACATCGCCAGACGCTCGAGGCCGTAGGTGATCTCGATCGACACCGGCCGGCAATCCAGGCCGCCGCACTGCTGGAAGTAGGTGAACTGGGTGACCTCCATGCCATCGAGCCACACCTCCCAGCCCACGCCCCAGGCGCCGAGGGTGGGGGATTCCCAGTTGTCCTCCACGAAACGGATGTCGTGGTCGGCCTGATGGATGCCGAGGGCCGCCAGGGAGGCCAGGTAGGTCTCCTGGATGCCAGCCGGCGAGGGCTTGATCAGCACCTGGTACTGGAAGTAGTGCTGGGCCCGGTTGGGGTTGTCGCCGTAGCGGCCATCGGTGGGGCGGCGGCAGGGCTCCGGGTAGGCCACAGCCCAGGGCTCCGGTCCGATCGCCCGCAACACCGTGTGGGGGCTCATGGTGCCAGCGCCCTTTTCCGTGTCGTAGGGCTGCAGGATCAGGCAGCCCTGCTCGGCCCAGAAGCGGTTGAGGGTGCTGAGAATGTCCTGGAAGTGCACGGGCAACCCCCTGGGGAGCGCTCATGGTGCCATGCGGCACTGGCGGGGGCCGCCGTCAGCCCTTGGGGATGCGGATCTTCTGGCCGGGGAAGATGAGGTCGGGGTCTTCGATCACCTCCCGGTTGGCCGCGAAGATCTCGGTGTAGCGGGCGCCGCTGCCCAGTTCCCGCTCGGCGATGCCCCAGAGGCTGTCCCCAGCCTTGACGAGCACGAAGGTGGATTCCTCGCCGCTGTCGGGGCGGGAGACGGCCACGGCCTCCACCCTGGCGACGCCCTCGACATTGCCCGCCATCAGCACGGCCTTTTCGAACGCCGCCTGGTCGGTGGCCGTGCCCGTGATCGTGGCGACCTCATCGCTGAAGGAGACCCCGAGATCGCTGAGACCGGGGTTGTTCTTCTCCAGATGCTGCTTGAGCTTTTCGGAAGCTTTCGCGGGATCCTCGCCTCTGGAGAAAATCTTTCTGCCCACGTTGGCGGCGAAATCAAAGAGAGGAACTCCCATGGGCTCCGTCGGTCTGATCGATGGTTCCCGTCCATCCTCAGCACTGATTGCGACGAGCGCAAGCTTCAGGCGCGAAGTTCCAGAAGACCCATCAGGCCTGCCGCCAGCGGCCGATGGCACACCCCGGCGAACCCCGCCTCCCGGGCCAGTTGCTCCTGCTCCGGCCCGCGCGGGAAGGTGGCCAGGCTGGCCTCCAGGTAGGCGTAGTGCTCCTCCAGGCCAACACGGCGGGCGGCGGGGACCACCACCCGCCGGAGGTACAGCCGCTGGAACGCCTCGAGGCCACCACCGGGGCTGGGGCGGTTGAAATCGAGCACCACCGCCCTGCCTCCGGGCCGGAGCAGGCGGCGCAGCTCCCGCAGGCCCGCGCCGGGGTCCGCCAGGTTGCGCAGGCCGTAGGCCATCGAGGCGCCGTCCGCCCAGCCCGCCGCCAGGCCGGTGGCCAGGGCATCGCCCTGGCGCCAACGCAGGGGCAGCCAGGGCTGCAACGCGGCTCGGCAGCGGGCCACCTCCAGGGGGGCCGCCGCGGCATCCAGGCCGAGCACCTCGCCGCCGGGCCGCACCCGGGCCGCCAGCAGCAGGGCCAGGTCGCCGGTGCCGCAGCAGAGATCCACGAGCCGTTGGCCGGGGGCGGGACGCAGCCAGCGCAGGGCCTGCCGTTTCCACAAGCGATGCAGACCGAGGCTCAGCAGGTCGTTGAGACGGTCGTATTCGGGGGCGATGCGCTCGAACAGCCCGCGCACCGCGCTGGGGTCGCCAGGCTTCACCGCCCCAGCCTCACGACTGCTGGCGGCCGAGAGGGGCCACAGGGTCCCAGCTCAGCAGCACCCGATCGAGGCTCACCTCCGCCGGGGCTTCGACGGCGGGGAGCAGCAGGCCGCTGGCCTGCAGACGCCCGGGGGTGGTGAAGGTAATCACCATCACCGTGGCCAGGCCCACAGCCGCCGAACAGACCATGCAGCCCGCCAGCATCAGGGAGAATTCGCGGCGATCGTTGGCGGCCTGCATCAACTGCAACGCCCAGGCCACCAGCGCGATCACCGCGACCACCATCAGACAGGCAAGGAATCTGAGCAGGGGACCCGGGAGGGCGAGGAGCGCGGACACCGTCGAGACCCCGGTGTGATGGAGAACGTTTGCATAATGTAACGACGGCCTCATCCTCCCTGTGACGCCAGCAGCGGCCGCACGGGCAATCCCCGCGCCAGCAGCTCGCCCTTGATCTCCGCCACGGTGAGCACCCCATCGTGGAGCAGGGAGGCCAGCAGGGCCGCCGCCGCCCGCCCCTCCACCAGCGCCTCGGCGATGTGGTCGATGCAACCCGCACCACCGGAAGCGATCACCGGCACCGGCACGGCGTCGGCCACCGCCCGGGTGAGGGCCAGGTCGTAGCCGGCCTGGGTGCCATCCCCATCCATCGAGGTGAGCAGGATCTCCCCCGCCCCCAGATCCACCACCCGCCGCGCCCACTCCAGCGCGTCGAGGCCGGTGTTCTCGCGCCCCCCCTTCACATACACCTCCCAGCCTGGGGTGCCATCGCGGCGGCGGCGGGCGTCGATCGCCACCACAATGCACTGGCAGCCGAAGCGCTCCGCGCCGCGGGCCACCAGTTGCGGATCCCGCACCGCCGCGGAGTTGAGGCTCACCTTGTCGGCGCCGGCCCGCAGCAGGTCGGTGATGCCCGCCACGCCGCTGATGCCTCCGCCCACGGTGAAGGGGATCGTGACCGCCTCGGCGGTGCGCCGCACCAGATCCACCAGCGTGTCCCTCTCCTGATGGCTGGCGGCGATGTCGAGGAACACCAGCTCATCGGCTCCAGAGGCGCTGTAGCGACAGGCCAGTTCCACCGGATCACCGGCATCGCGCAGGCCCACGAAATTGACCCCCTTGACCACCCGGCCCTCGGCCACGTCGAGACAGGGGATGATGCGCCTGGCGACCATCGGCGTTGTGACGAGCCGGAGAAGGAATTCGCCTTCAGCCTGGCATCCGATCAGGCGCGGCGGCGCTGATAGGGTGGCGGCGCTTTTCAGCTCCGGATCATGTCCCAGGCCGCCATCACCATCGGATCGAAGGTGCGGGTCACCCGGGTGCGCGATCGCATCCCGGCCGACCTGGTGGCCACCCTCAAGGCCAATCCCACCGGCACCGTGCGCGGCTTCCGCGTCACCGATGGCAAGGGCGTCGGCGTGGTCGTCGATCTGGAGGGGGGAGGAACCAGCTGGTTCTTCGACGACGAGATCACACCCGCCTGAGCCCGATCCGCCCGTGAGCCCCAGCCCCGAGCCTGCCGCCAACCCCGATGCGCGCCAGGCCGACGCGCGCCAGCTGCTCGGCATGAAGGGGGCCTCCAGCAGCGACAACATCTGGAAGATCCGGCTGCAGCTGATGAAGCCGGTCACCTGGATTCCGCTGATCTGGGGGGTGGTGTGCGGCGCCGCCGCCTCCGGCAACTACCAGTGGCGCCCCGACCACGTGCTCGCCGCCCTGGCCTGCATGGTGATGAGCGGCCCGCTGCTGGCCGGCTACACCCAGACGATCAACGACTACTACGACCGCGAGATCGACGCGATCAACGAGCCCTACCGGCCCATCCCCTCCGGCGCCATTCCCCTCGCCCAGGTCAAGCTGCAGATCTGGCTGCTGCTGGTCGCCGGCCTGGCGGTGGCCTGGGGGCTTGACCGCTGGGCTCAGCACCGCACACCGGTGCTGCTGCTGCTCGCCCTCGGCGGCTCGTTCGTGAGCTTCATCTATTCAGCGCCGCCCCTCAAGCTCAAGCAGAACGGCTGGCTGGGCAACTACGCCCTCGGCGCCAGCTACATCGCCCTGCCCTGGTGGGCCGGTCAGGCCCTCTTCGGCCAGCTCACCTGGACCACCGCCCTGCTCACCCTCGCCTACAGCCTCGCTGGCCTGGGGATCGCCGTGGTCAACGACTTCAAGAGCGTGGAGGGAGACAGGGCCCTGGGCCTGCAATCTCTGCCGGTGGTGTTCGGCATCCGCACCGCCAGCTGGATCAGCGCCGCGATGATCGATCTCTTCCAGCTGGCGATGGTGGGCGTGCTGATCGCCATCGGCCAGCATTTCGCCGCGGTGCTGCTGGTGCTGCTGATCGTGCCCCAGATCACCTTCCAGGACATCTGGCTGCTGCGCGATCCGGTGAGCTTCGATGTGAAATATCAGGCCAGCGCCCAGCCCTTCCTGGTGCTCGGCATGCTGGTCACCGCCCTGGCGATCGGCCACAGCGATCTCACCCATCTGCCCGCCCTGCTGCCGTGAGTCACGCCAGCGTCTCGCCCGTTCCCGAGAACCCCCGCTCGCCGCGCCCCCCCCAGCTGCGGGAGCGCTTCCGCGCCGCCCGGCCCCTGCTCATCCCCGCCCTGCTGGCGGCCTCGGTGGGGGGGGTGGCCGCCCTGGGGCAGTCGCTGCTACTGGCGGGGGTTGATTCCCTCCTGCCCGACGCCTCGCGCATCAGCTCCTTCAACCGGCCCGGCACCCTCACCATCCTCGATGCCAACGGCCAGGTGGTGTTCAAGCAGGGGCCGGCCACCCGCGAGAAGCTGCCCAGCGGCCGCATGCCCCTGCTGGTGCAGAAGGCCTTTGTGGCGGCCGAGGATCGCCGCTTCTACCAGCACGACGGTGTGGACATGGTGGGCATCGCCCGGGCCATGGTGCGCAACCTCAGCCAGGGATCGGTGGAGGAGGGGGCGAGCACGATCACCCAACAGCTGGCCCGCACCGTCTTCCTCAGCCAGGACCGCACCCTCTGGCGCAAGCTCAAGGAAGCGGCCCTGGCCGGCAAGATCGAGCGCCAGCTCAGCAAGAAGCAGATCCTCGAGCAATACGTCAACTACGTGTATCTGGGCTCCAGCGCCTACGGCGTCTCCGATGCCGCCTGGGTCTATTTCTCCAAGACCCCCCAGACGCTCACCCTGCCGGAGGTGGCCCTGATCGCCGGCCTGCCGCCGGCCCCCTCGGTGTATTCGCCCCTGGTGAATCCTGAACTGGCCCTGCAGCGCCGCGCCACCGTGTTGCGCCGCATGCGCGAGATGGGCTACATCGACGACGCCCAGCTGGAGCGGGCCAATGCCGCGCCCCTCGGGCTGAAACCCGCCGAACCGAAGTTTTTCCATAATCCCGCCCCCTGGTTCACCAGCTGGCTGGAGCAGGAGCTGCCCCGGGTGCTCAGCAAGGAGCAGCTCGAGGTGGGTGGCCTGACCATCCGCACCGGCCTCAACAAGACATGGCAGGAGCAGGCGCAGAAAACCATCAACGGCTACGCCAGCGGCGGGCTGGAGGGGGCGCTGGTGTCGATGGAGCCGGGCACAGGCCTGGTGCGGGCGATGGTGGGCGGCAAGGACTGGGAGAAGAGTCAGTTCAACCGCGCCACCCAGGCCCTGCGCTCGCCGGGGTCCACCTTCAAGCTGTTCACGTACACCGCCGCCATTCAGTCCGGTCTCCGGCCCGAGGACAGCGTTTCGCTGCGCCAGCTCTGTTACAAGGAAGGCTGGCCTCCCAAACGCTTCTGCATCGAGGGGGGCAAGGGCGGCAGCACCACCATCGCTGAAGCCCTGCGCCAGTCACTCAACACCGCCGCCGTCACCCTGACGGAGAAGGTGGGCTACCCCCGCGTGATCGACGTGGCCCGCAAGCTCGGCATCAGCGGCGAGATCGGCCAGTACCCGGCCATGGTGCTCGGCGCCAACGAGAAGACGGTGCTGGAGATGACCGCCGCCTACGCCGCCATCAACAACCGTGGCGTCTACGCCCGGCCGATCGCCTTCGATGAGATCTACGGCCCCGATGGCGAACTGCTCTGGAGCCGCCGGGTCGATGGCGAGAAGCCCCACCGCGCCGTCAGCAGTGATGTGGCCGACGCCGTGATGTGGATGCTGCAGCGGGTGGTGAGCGCCGGCACGGGCGTGGGCGCCGGGCTGGCTGATCGCCCCGCCGCCGGCAAAACCGGCACCGCTGAGGGAGCCCGCGACCTCTGGTTCATCGGCTCGATCCCCCAGCTCACCACCGGCATCTGGCTCGGCTACGACCAGAACTACAAAACCGGCAGCAGCAGCGCCGCCGCCGCCGCCGCCTGGGGCAGCTTCATGAACAGCATCCGCAAGGACATCCCGGTGCA
>JBIKTO010000031.1:0-11232 GCA_044348065.1 Cyanobium sp. | reverse complement strand
AACAGGAACAGCAGGGTCCAGCCGCCGAGCAGCAGGGCCAGAGCCAGGTGCGCCACGGCCAGGGGGGAGTCCGGCAGAAACGGGGCGGCCGTCACAAAGCTCTAAGCGGTGGGAGCCCGATCGTAGGCAACGGCCGCCGCTGACTAAGATCCAGCGAGCACGACGCTGTGGCCGACCGTCATGACCCCTTCCCTCGCCAACTTTCTCAGCAGCCTTGTTTATGGCGCGGCGATCGTCGTCATCCCCATCACGATCGCCCTGGTGCTGATCAGCCAGAACGACCGGGTGGATCGCAAGCTCTGAATCCCTAGAGTGGTGGCCAGTCCGTAGGGCCACCCTTGGTCAACGCCAGCCTCAACTGGGCCAGCATCGTCGGCATCGTGCTGGCGGTCGGTGGGGCCCTGCTGTTCTTCCTCCGGAACTTCAAGCCGGCCATCGCCCGCGACACGGACGTGTTCTTCGCCGCCGTGGGCCTGCTCTGCGGCGGCATTCTCTTCTTTCAGGGCTGGCGGCTGGATCCGATCCTCCAGTTCGGCCAGTTCCTTCTGGCCGGCACCACGGTGTTCTTCGCCTACGAGAGCGTGCGTCTGCGGGGCATCACCACGGAGCAGGCCCGCCGCTCCTCCTATTTCGAAGACGAAGAGGCCGCCCCGCTCCGGCCCCGCGGTGGCCTGGGGGGCGGCTACGAGAGCGATGTCGACCGTTTCGACGAGCCCGAGCGGTTGCGCCGTCGCATCCGTCCCCGCGAGGAGATGGAGGAGGAGTTCTACCGGCCGCGCCGCACCAGCCGGGTGGCCATTCCCGAGCGCGCCGCCAGCCGCCGCGGCCAACCCGATGACTGGGACTCTCCCCGCCGCGGCGCACGGTCGGGCGACGATTTCGAGGCGGACGTTGAAAGCCCCCGCAGCCGCTACACCCCCTCCTCCGCCCGCGCCGCCGGTCCGGAGTTCGGAGCCAGGCGCCGTGAGCGGGAGGCCGGTGCGGAGGTGCGCCGCGGCAGCCGGCCCACCGCCGCCAGCGACATGCCCCGCTCCAGCCGCCGGGGCCCGAGTGCCGAGCCCGGTTCCGGCCGTACGGCCCCGGCCCCGGCCACCCCTCCCGGCGTGCCCCAGGGGACACCGATCCGCTCCAGCGCCAGCGGCGGCCCACCGATGAGCGATGCCGACTACACCCCGGTCCGCCGGCCGGCCACGCCCCCCCAGGGCGGTGGCGACCCCCCCCGGCCGCGGGACAACAGCTCCCGTTTCGACGACTGAACCGCTGGGCCGTCCCTCCCCCTGGCTCCCATCGCTGGCGCTGCTCCTGCTGGTGACCTGGCTGCCCGGTTGCGCTGTGGTGGGCTGGGGCCGCCGTGCCGCCGCTCCCCTCGGCCTGGGCCGCATCGACCGCGAGGATCCCGCCCTCAGCGGCGATGGGCGCTTGCTGGCCACGATCGTGGCCCGCTCCGGCCAGCCCACGGTGCTGCTCCAGGAGCAGGCCAGCGGCCGGGTGCTGCCTCTGCGCCACCTGCGTGGTGATCCCCCCCACCGCTCCCCCTCCCTCAGCTGGACCGGGCGCTATCTGGCGGTGCTGGCCGGCCAGGGGCGGCGGCGGCTGGCCCTGATCGAGGACCGGGCCAGCGGCCGGCTGCACCGGTTGATGCTGCCCCCGGATCTGGAACCGGAGCGGCTCAGCCTCTCTCCCGATGCCCGTCGGCTGGCCATCGAGGCGGTGCAGGCCGGGCGCCCCCGCATCCGCCTGTTCGCCCTCTCCCCCCTGCTGGAACCCGACCTTCCCGCCGGGCTGCCGGTGCGGGGCGGCGGGCCCCAGAGCCCGCCATGAGGCGCCGCCTGCTTCTGGCCCCGCTCGCTCTCCTGGTGCTGCTTCTGGGCGGCTGCCTCGGCGACATGCCCCAGCCGCTGGCGGGACTGGATCGGCAGCTCGATCTGGCGGGGGCGGGACGGGCCCCGAGCCTGGCCGGCCGCTGGCTGGCGTTGATCGCCCGCCGGGGCGAGCGGGACACCGTGCTGCTGGTGGATGTGGACACCCAGGGTCCGCGGCCCCTGCCGGGTCTCAACCGGCCCGATGCCCAGCCCCTGAGTGTGGCGGTGGATGAGCGGGGGGAGCGGCTGGCGGTGGTGCGCCAGCTGGAGGGCCGCACCGAACTGGTGCTCTATCGCCGCTCCCTGCTGAGTGTGGAGCGGATCGCCATGCAACCGCCCGGGGTGCCCCGGCGGGTGAGCCTGCGGGCCGACGGCCGCGAGCTGGCGGTGGAGGTGAGCCGCGATGGGCTCTGGCAGGTGGATCTGATCGCGGTGCCCTGAGGGCTGCCGCGGCGGCTCGGGCTCAGGGCAGCATGTGGGCTCAGGGCACCAAGCCGGCCCAGTGCAGAAAGGTGTCGTGGCTGATCGCCTCGATCAGCAGCACGGCGCTGAAGCCGATCATCGCGAAGCGGCCGTTCACCCGTTCGGCGTAGGCGCTCCACCCGAAGGCGGGGGCATCGCCCGTGGTGGCGCTGGTGGCCGGCGGGGCGGCGGGATCGGCGTTGTCACGCATCGGCTCGGGGCAGGGGGTTGGCGTCAGGAGGAGAGATCAAAGGTATAGCCCTCGGCCGGCAGCACCCGCCAGCCGCCGTGGCCGTCGAGCTCCAGCACCGTGTCGTGGTACTGGGTGAGGGTGGGGCGGTGGCCGATGCTCACAAAGGCCATCTCCCGCTCCACCAGCAGCTGGTACAGCCGTTTCTCGGTGGTCACATCCAGGGCGCTGGTGGCCTCATCGAGCACCACGAAGCGGGGGCCGTTGAGCAGCAGCCGGGCGAAGGCCAGCCGCTGCTGTTCCCCCAGCGACAGCAGCCTGGGCCAGTCCTGCTTGACGGTGAGATCGGGGTAGCGCTGGATCAGATCCGGCAGGTACGCCTGCTCGAGCACGTGGCGCAGCTGCTCATCGCTGAAGCGTTCGGGCGATTGGGGGTAGCAGAGCTGCTCCCGCAGGCTGCCGAGCAGCATGTAGGGCTTCTGGGGGATGAACAGCAGGTCGCTCTCGGGCGGGCGCTGCACCCGGCCCGTCTCCGTCTCCCACAGGCCGCTGATCAGCCGCAGCAGGGAGGTTTTGCCGCAACCGGAGGGGCCCACCACCAGCAGGCGCTGGTCGGCCGCGACGCTGAGGCTGAGGTTGTGGATCAGGCGGCGCGTGCTGCGCGGCGGCACCAGATCCACGTTCTCCAGCAGGATGGAGGCGCCGCTGTCGGCGGGCGGCAGGGCCGTGGCCGGACGGCCGGAGCCGCCGAGGAAGAGGCCGCTGATCGTCTCGATCCGGGTCTGGAAGCCCTCGAGTCGGCTGATCGAAGCGGAGAAGGAGGCGAGTTCCTCGATGTTGTTCACGATGAAGCTCACCGAGAAGAACACCTGGGAAAAGGCAATGCCCGCCTGGCCGAAAACACCGAAATCCTTCTGCTTGGCGAAGTAGAGCGGCGCGATCACCAGCCAGGGAAGAAATCGGGAGAAGTAGTCGTAGGAGCGTTGGATCACCGTGATCAAGGCACTCCAGACGATCAGGCGATTGAAGTTGAAGATGGCTCCGCCAAGGCGACGCTCCGCCTCCCGCTGCTCCACCTCTTCCCCTTTGTAGAAGGCGATCGCTTCAGCGTTGTCGCGGATGTGGACCAGGCCGTAGCGGAAATCGGCTTCCAGCTTGAGCTGCTGGTTGTTCAGAAACACCAGCCGACGCCCGGCGATCACGATCACGCTGGTGCCGATCACCGAGTAGGCCAGCAGCACCAGCGCCAGTCGGCCGCTGATCGACCAGAGCACAATGATGAAACTCACAAACGTGAGCAGGGCCTCGAACACCCCGACCGTGAACGAGAGACTCTGGGCGGTGAAGCTGCTGGCATCCTGGGAAATGCGCTGGTCGGGGTTGTCGATCTCCTCCTGGCTTTCGTCGTTGGGATTGAGAACGTAGTAGGCGCGATTCTCCATGTAGCGACCGATCAGCCGGCCCGTTAACCACTGCCGCCAGAGCAGGCCCAGCTTGGGTACCAGATAACTCTGGAGCGCCCGGATCGGCAGGGCGCAGACCAGGCAGCCGGCGTAGATGGCAACAATCTTCCAGAACTCATCCTGCTTGTAGGCCACCAGGGCGTTGTCGATGTTGCGGGCCACGAAGCTGATGCCCACATTGATGCCGTTCAGCAGCAGGATCAGCTGCACGATCAGGGCCAGCAGCAGCCAGGGCACCCAGCGCCCCTGCCGCAGGCGCTGGCGCATCAGGGCGAAGGCCAGCAGGCCGGCGAGGAAGGCCCCCATCACCCCCTTGCCCCAGGGGCCCGCCCAGATTCCCGCCACCCATTCGGGCACCCCCGGCAGGAAGCGGCTCTGCATCCCGGGGATCAGGGCACCGCTGAGGGCCACCGCACCGGTGAGCAGCAACAGGGTGGTGCCCACCACCACCGCCACCATGGCCAGCATCAGCAGCAGGAACTGGCCACCGGTGCTGGCGCCGCCGCCATCGAGGGGGAGGAAGTAGGGCTGGGCCAGGCGCTGCAGCTTGCCCAGCTGCTCACGCAACGCCTTCAGGGGTGTCATGGAGAAGTGCGGATGCAGGCATTGTCGCCGTCAGCCCGGCGGCCAGGCCAGCGGCCGGCCCCCGAGCACGTGCACATGCAGATGAAACACCGTCTGGCCGGCGCCGACGCCACTGTTGACCACCAGCCGGAAATCCTCCAGACCCTCCTGGCGGGCCACCTTGGCGGCCACCAGCAGCAGGTGGCCGAGCAGCGCCTGGTCCGCCTCGCCCGCGTCCGCCAGGCGGGCGATCGGCTGGCGGGGGATCACCAGCAGGTGCACCGGGGCCTGGGGGGCCACATCCCGGAAGGCCAGGCAGAGGTCGTCGCTGTACACCGCGTCGCAGGGAATCTCGCCGCGCAGGATGCGCCCGAAGATCGTGTCGCTGGTCATGGCCGGTGGCGCGGGCGGAGGAGGGAGGGGGGCTGGCAGGGCATCTGGCAGGGCGGTGGCACTGATCCTGCAGTGAACCCGGATCGATGCTGGCACGCTGCAACAGCGCCGCCCTGCAGGGCCTGGAGGCCTTGCCGGTGAGCGTGGAGGTGGACATCGCCCCGGGCCTGCCGGGGTTGCAGATGGTGGGCCTCGCCGACGCGGCGGTGCAGGAGGCCCGCGAGCGGGTGCGGGCCGCCCTGCGCAACAGCGGCCTGCGTGTGCCGCTCACCCGGGTGGTGGTGAGCCTGGCGCCGGCGGACCTGCGTAAGGCCGGGCCGGCCTTCGACCTGCCCATCGCCCTGGCCCTGCTGGTGGCCAGCGGCCAGTTGCCGCCGGAGCGGCTGGAGGGGGTGTGGTGTGCCGCCGAGCTGGGCCTCGACGGGCGGCTGCGGCCGGTGCGGGGCGTGCTGGCCCTCGCCCTGGCGGCCCGTCGGGCGGGCGCCCGGGCGCTGCTGGTGCCGGCCAGCAACGCCGGTGAGGCGGCCCTGGTGGCGGGGCTGACGGTGTGGAGCGGCGAAGATCTGGCCGGGGTGCTGGCCCTGCTGGCGGATCCCTCCCGCTCTCTCCGGCCCGCGCCCTGCCCGGCCTCCCCCGCCGAGCCCCCCGCCCCCGACCTGGCGGAGGTGCGCGGCCAGGCCCACGGTCGCCGCGCCCTGGAAATCGCCGCGGCCGGCGGCCACCACCTGCTGCTGGTGGGGCCGCCGGGCAGCGGCAAGACCATGCTCGCCCGCCGCCTGCCCGGCCTGCTGCCGCCCCTGGCTGCGGCGGAGGCCCTGGAGCTCACCGGCCTGCACTCGGTGGCGGGCCTGCTGGCGGAGGGGAGCGGCCTGGTGCGCCGGCGGCCGTTCCGAAGCCCCCACCACAGCTGCTCGGTGCGGGCCCTGCTGGGCGGCGGCGGCCTGCCCCGGCCCGGCGAGATCAGCCTGGCCCACCACGGTGTGCTGTTTCTCGATGAACTGGCGGAATTCCGGCGGGAAACGCTGGAGAGCCTGCGCCAGCCCCTGGAGGAGGGGGAAGTGTGGATCAGCCGCGCCCGCCAGCGCTGTCGCTTCCCCTGCCGCGTCACCCTGGTGGCCGCCACCAACCCCTGCCCCTGCGGCTGGTTCGGCGATCCCGCCCGGCCCTGCGCCTGTGGGGAGGGGCAGCGCCGGCGCTACTGGGGCCATCTTTCCGGGCCGCTGCTCGATCGGCTCGATCTGCAGGTGGTGATGCGACGGCCCTCGCCCCAGGAGCTGGCCTGTCTGGGCCTTCCCACCTCCGGCGCCGCGGCGGGCGCTGCGACGCCGGAGGCCAGCGCCACGGTGGCCGAGCGGGTGCGGCAGGCCCGGCGGCGCATGGCGCGCCGCAATCCCGGCGGCTGCGCCAACGCCGCCCTGCCGGCGGACGCGCTGGCGGAGCTGCTGACCCTGGATGGGGGCGCCCGGGGGCTGTGGGAGGCGGCGCTGGAGGTGCGCCATCTCTCGGCCCGCTCCGCCCTGCGGATGCTGCGGGTGGCCCGCACGATCGCCGATCTCCAGGGGCAGAGAGCCGTCGGGGAGGGGGCGCTCGCCGAGGCCCTCAGCTATCGCAGCTTTGACCTGCGGGCGGAGGGAAGCCCCGGCGGCGGTTGAGCGATGCGCTCAGCGACGGCGTGCCGGCCGATCCCGGTAGGGCTGAACCCCCACCAACGGCGGCTGGAGCAGGGCTTCTTCGCGGGGATTGCCGAAGGCGTGGCCGACGGCCTCCGCGAGCCAGCGGCCGAATCCGGCCAGACCGTTTGGGGTGGAGGAGTCCATGGCTTGGAGGGCGAGGATTCTCCAACCCTGGCCCCGCCGGGGTGACGGCCGGAACCGGTAGAAACACCGGTTTCTTGTCCAGCCTGAACATCAGACCCTGAAACGGGCCGTTGCCGCAAAAATTTGCTCGCCAGGAACCCCCTGACGGGCAGCGTTCAGAATCCCCAGCGGGGCATCAGCGGCGGCGGCGGCGCTGCTGGGCCTTGCGCTTGTATTTCTCAGCCGGGGTTTCGTGGTGGCGCAGCCGCTTCAGATCGGCGAAGATCCCGGCTTTCGACACCTGGCGCTTGAAGCGGCGCAGGGCGGATTCGATCCCTTCGTTCTCGCCGACGGTGACCTGGGTCATGAACTGCTGCGTGGACAGGCGTAGCAGGTGATCCTACCAATCAACCCCCTGGGCCTCAGCGCATGGTGGTGGGGCGACCGCTGGCGGGCTTCGGGCTGGCGGGAGGGGTCAGGGCGGGGGGAGCCGCGGCCGGGGGAGCCGCAGCAGGGGGAGCCGCGGCAGGGCTGGAACCCGCCGCGCCCGGGACGCTGTCGGCATACACGTAGACATGGCCGAGGGAGCGGCCGCCGAACTGGCGCCGCTTGAGTTGCCAGCCGGGCTCCAGGTGAAGCCTGAGGAAGCCGCTGGCCACGCCGCCGCTGCGGGCCACCACCATCTCCGGACCGCTGCCCCGGGTGGGGATGGCCAGCAGCAGTGTGTCGCTGCCGGAGCGGCTCACCATCAGCCGGTAGGTGGTGGCCAGGTCCGTGCCACCAATCCGCAGGGAGTAGCCGTTGGCGTCGATGTAGCGGCCGCAGATGCCCGTGAAGTCGAAGGTGGCGAGCAGGGGATTGACCGCCGCCGGTCGCCCCTCCCCGATGGCGAAGCAGGGGCGGGTGGGACGGATCTGCTCATAGATGTTCAGCTGGGCCCGCTCCCCGTTGCCGATCGGCGCGGCCACCAGCACGAAACGGCTCTGGTCGAGTTCCCCGGCCTGGAAGAGGGCCTGTGCGCCGGCGGCCATCGGCCAGGCCAGGCTGAGCACGGCGCCCGCCAGGCCCAGGCCCGCCAGGGCGGCCCGGGGGTGCGGCTGAAGGCGGTGGAAGGTCGCGGAGGTCACAGGATCAGGCGCCGAGCGCCCTGATCGTATGGAGGCGCCAGGGGGGCGATCGGCGGCCATGGCCCAATCCAAGGTCCGGCCGCCGCCGCTGGCCTGGCGGCGACTCAGGCCGGGCGGTTGATGCGGATCGCCACCAGCAGGCTCAGCACCGTGCCCGGCAGGCTGGCCGCCAGGATGGCACGGGTGATCGACACCCCGAGGTCGGGATCGCCGTAGGCCAGCTCAAACACACAGCCGGTGGCGGCGATGCCGCACAGACAGGCCAGGGCGAGGAACAGCCCGGCCAGGGGTTTCATCGGCATCAGCGGATCGAGCGGACGTGGTCGCGGGTGAAGCCGTGCTGCTTGAGCTCCTCGTTGAGGCTCAGCTCGTCGGTGACGCGATCGACGAACAGCACCCCTTGCAGGTGGTCCATCTCGTGCTGGATGCAGCGCGCGAGCAGGCCATCGGCCTTGAGCTTGCGCGGCCGGCCGAGCTCATCGCGGAAGCTCACCTCCACCACGGAGGGGCGCACGACGTTGAGATACACCTTGGGGATGCTCAGGCACCCCTCCTCGTAGGTGTTGAGCGAGGAACCCGCCGCGGTGATCTCGGGATTGATCAGCACCAGGGGGGGCGTGGCCGCCTCCTCCAGGTCGAGATCGATCACCAGCAGCTGTCTGGCGATCCCCACCTGGGGGGCCGCCAGGCCGATCCCCTTGGCGGTGTACATGCTGCGGAGCATGTCGCGGGCGAGCTCGCGCACGCTTTCATCCACCTTGCTGATGCGCCGGGCCGCGGTGCGGAGCTCGCGGGAGCCGAGGATGTGGATCGGCAGGGGGGCCTCCGGCAGGGCCTCCTTGGCCACCAGCACGGTGCTCCTGCCCTGCTCGGCGGACCGGGCCATCTGGGCGAAGCTGCGCGCCAAGGGGTCTCCTGGAAGGGTGGAATGGATTCTAGAAGCCGCACCCAGGTGGAGAGCCGCACTCAGAAGAATGGGCAGGAGCCGGGCCAGCCTGCGGCTGCTGGCAAGGGGCCGCTGCCGTTGGCGGCGGCGGTGGGTGGTCGCACCTCCTGGCGGGAACCGCGCTGGAGCGGCGAGCGGCTGCTGTGGCTGGAGCAGCGACCGGCGGAGCGGGGCCGCACCACCCTGATGATCCGTGAGCGGCCGGGCCAGGCGCCCCGGGAGCTGACGCCGGGGGCCTGGAATCTGCGCAGCCGCGTGCACGAGTACGGGGGCGGGGCCTGGTGCGTGGCGGGTGACACGGTGGTCTTCAGCCACGACGGCGACCGCGGCCTCTGGCGCCTCGACCTTCCTCCCGCCGATGGGGCAGCGGCGGGCCCGCCGCCGGAACCCCGCCCGCTCACTCCGCCGCCGCCCCGGGGGGAGGAGCGGGCGTTCGCCGATGGGCGGATCGACCAGCGCCGCCACCGCTGGATCGGCGTGCTGGAGCGGCAGGGCCGCGACCAGCTGGTGGCGGTGCCCCTGGCCGGCGGCGAGCCGCGCACCCTCTGGCAGCCCGCCGATTTCTGCGGCTACGCCGTTCTCAGCCCCTCGGGCAGCCATCTGGCCTGGGTGGAGTGGCAGCAACCGCACATGCCCTGGGAACGCAGCCAGCTCTGGCTGGCGCGCCTCCGTGCGGACGGGACGCTCGCGGGGGCCCGGCCGGTGGCGGGCTCCGCCCCGGGTGAGGGGCTCGGGGTGTCGGTGTTCCAGCCGCTCTGGGCGGGATCGGATCTGGTGGTGGCCAACGACCGCAGCGGCTGGTGGAACCTGGAGCGGCTGGTGGGGGCAGAAGCGCTCCCCCCCGATGGGCACCTGGCCTGGGAGCCCCTGCTGCCGATGGAGGCGGAGTTCGGCCAGCCCCAGTGGGTCTACGGCCTGGCCACGATCGCCTGGGATGGCGAGCGGCTGCTGGCCTGCGCCTGCCGCGAGGGGCGCTGGCAGCTCGGGCTGGTGCACCCCGGCGCGGCCGAGCCCTGGCAGCCGTTCGCCCTGCCCTTCGATGATCTGGAGACGCCGGTGGCTGCCCCCGGCCGGCTGGCGGCGATCGCCGCCGGACCCGGCCATGGTTCGGGCCTGCTGGAGCTGGAGATCGGCAGCGGCCGCTGGCAGCACACCCCGGCGGCCCCCCCGGGGGCACTGGCCACGGTGGCGCTGAGCGCGCCGGAGGCGCTCTGGTTCGCCGGCCACGGCGGTCGCCCCACCCACGCCTGGTTCTATCCGCCGCCGGCGGGCGCCGGTGCGCGCACGCCGCTGCTGCTCCGCGCCCACAGCGGCCCCACCGGCATGGCGCGCACCGGTCTGAATCCCGCCATCCAGTTCTGGACCAGCCGGGGCTGGGCGGTGCTGGATGTGAACTACGGCGGCTCCAGCGGCTTCGGCCGTGCCTACCGCGAGCGCCTCGACGGGCAGTGGGGCGTGGTGGATGTGGCCGATTGCGCCGCCGCCGCCCGCACCGTGGTGGCGGCAGGCCGGGCCGACGGCGAGCGGGTGGCGATGGAGGGGGGTAGCGCCGCCGGCTTCACGGTGCTGGCCCTGTTGTGCGGCGACGACGTGCTGCGGGCCGGGGCCTGCCGCTACCCGGTGACCGACCTGACGCCGCTGGCGGGGGAGGGCCATCGCTTCGAGGCCCATTACTTCGAAACCCTGATCGGCCCCTGGCCGGAGGCGAGCGCCACCTACCGCCAGCGCTCGCCGCTCCATCATGCGGAGCGTATCCAGGCTCCCGTGATCCTCTTCCACGGCCTCGACGATCCGGTGGTGCCGGCGGCCCAGAGCCAGCGGCTGGCCCTGGCCCTGCGGGAGCGGGGCCTGCCGGTGGAGCTGCACCTGTTCCCCGGCGAGGGCCACGGCTTCCGTGACGGGGCGGTGCAGCGCCGGGTGCTGGAGGCCACGGAGCTGTTCTTCCGGCGGGGCTTCGGTCTGTGATCGCCCATCTGCTCACCTCCCTGCCCGGCCCGGCGGCCCTCGGCACCTTCGCCCTGGCCCTGGCGCTGCTGCTGGTGCTGCTCAGCGCCGGCACCCTGGTGGGCCGCGGCGTCGGGGTGCACCAATGGGGCATCCCCGAGGCCCTGCTCGCCGGCGCCCTCGGCCTGCTGGTGGCGCCGGCGGGGCCGCTGCCCCTGATCCCCGCCGCGGTGATCCGCCTCTGGGACCAGCTGCCCCTGGTGCTGCTCACCCTGGTGTTCGGCACCCTGCTGCTCGGCAAACCCCTGCCCCGTCCCGGCGGTCTGTGGCGCCCGCTCTCGGCCCAGGTGCTGCTCGCCCTCACCCTTGGATTCGGCCAGTACCTGGTGGCGGGGCTGGCGGTGTTGCTGGTGCTTCAACCGCTGCTGCACGTCAGTCCGGTGATGGCCTGCCTGATCGAGGTGGCCTACGAGGGGGGCCATGGT
>JBIKTO010000322.1:0-3754 GCA_044348065.1 Cyanobium sp. | reverse complement strand
GGCTCCGAAGATCTGATCGCCCTGGAGGTGATCTGGCAGCCCGAGGGGGCCGGCGAAGTGCTGAGCACCGAGGAGCTGCTCACCGCCTATCCCCAGCTGCAGCACCTCTGATTCAGGCGGGCCTTGGCGCCTGGAGGATGCGCAGCGCCGCCATCGCCGCCCCGTAGCCGTTGTCGATGTTCACCACCGTCAGCCCCGGGGCGCAGCTGGCGAGCATGCCGTGCAGGGCGGCCATGCCGCCGGCGCTGACGCCGTAACCCACCGAAACCGGCACGCCGATCACCGGCTGGGGCAACAGTCCGGCGAGCACCGTGGGCAGCGCTCCCTCCATCCCGGCGCAGGCGATCAGCACCCGCGCCGAACGCAGGCTCTCCAGTTGGTCCAGCAGCCGATGCAGTCCCGCCACCCCCACGTCCAGCACCAGCTGGCTCTCCACCCCGTGGCAGGCCAGGGCCAGGCGGGCCTCCGCAGCCACGGTGCGATCACTGCTGCCCCCGCCGAGCACCACCACCTCCCCCAGGTCCGCCCTGGCGGCGGGCGGGGCCGGGCTCACCAGGGCGCGGGCTTCGGGATGGTGCTGCAAGGGCAGCTCCGTTTCCGGATCCTGCCGCGCCAGCTCCCGGATCACGGCCCGCACCTTGGCGGGGGTCACGCGGGTGACCAGGCCCAGCTCGCCGGCCTGGTGCAGTTCCAGCAGGATGGCCGCGATCTGGGTCGGGCTCTTGTCCTGTCCCCAGATGGCTTCCACCATGCCCAGGCGCTGGCGGCGGCCGAGATCGAGCCGGGCGTCAGGCGGCGATGGGGGCGGAGGGGTCCAGCTCACCGGCGTGCACCAGGGGGAAGGGGTTGGCGGGCAGGTGGTCGCTTGAGGCCGAACCGGCGCTGAGGACCTCACGGGCCAGGGCTTCGAATTCGGCCTGGATCGCTTCGACCTCCGCTTCGGGAATCGCCTTCCACTGCTCCCGGCTGGCCCAGCGGATCAGCAGCACCCCCTCCTCCCGCTCAGGGTCCCAGCGCAGTTCCCGGCCGAGGTAGCCGCTCTGGCGCCTCAACCAGGGATCCCAGCTGTGGGCCTCGGCGTGCAGCCAGGCGGCCTGGGCATCGGCCTGCACCCGCACCCGCAGGTGTTCGATCACCGCCACCTCCAGGGCGCCATCCGGATCGGCGAAGGCGGTGAGGGAGCCGTCAAAGCCTGGCGAACCGATGGAGCTGGCAGGGCTGGGACCGAGTGGCGGGCGTGGGCTTTGGGGGGACGAGGAGCCGCCGATCACCTGGCTATGCGAAGAAAGGTAACGGGATCCTAAGGGATTTTGTCGCTCCCGGCTCCGCCCAGCAGCGCCACCGCATGGGCGGCGATGCCCTCCTCGCGGCCCGTGGGCCCCAGCCCTTCATTGGTGGTGGCCTTCACCCCCACCTGATCGCTCTCCACCCCCAGGTGGTGGGCGATGGTGTGCCGCATCGCCTCGATGTGGGGCCGCAGCTTCGGCCGCTCCGCCACCACCACGCTGTCGACGTTGATCACCCGCCAGCCGTGCTCCCGCACGAGCTCCATCACCCGATCCAGCAGCATCAGGCTGTCGGCCCCCCGCCAGCGCTCATCATCGGGTGGGAAGTGGCGGCCGATGTCCCCGAGGCCGAGGGCGCCGAGCAGGGCGTCCATCAGGGCGTGCACCAGCACGTCGGCGTCGCTGTGACCCTCCAGCCCCAGCCCGTCGGGGTGGTGGAGCTGGATCCCGCCGAGGATCAGGGGGCGACCCGGCACCAGGCGGTGGATGTCGTAACCGTTGCCGATGCGCAGCTGCATGGGGTTGTCTCACCACTGGGCCACTTTGGCGGGGCGCGGGCCGGGAGCCTGCGCCCAGGGGGGGGGCGGTGGGGCGTGGGGGGCGTATGAAGAATCTGGTTATACTTACTTTGTGAAAGATGAAGGTTCGCCCGGAAAACTGCGCTGCGTCGTCGTTGAGGACCAGGTGATGTTCCTCCAGCTCCTCGTCGCCATGTTGCGTGGCCAGGAGGGACTCGACATCGTCGGCACGGCGCTCACCGTGGCGGAAGGTCGGGCGGTCTGCCTCCAGCAGCATCCCGATGTGCTCATCCTCGATCTGGCCCTGCCCGATGGGCGCGGCCTGGAGGTGGCCCAGACCCTGCTGGAGGTGGTGCCGGCCGCCCGGGTGATCGTGCTCTCCGGTGAGGCCAGCAGTTTTGTCTGCCCCGCACCCCTGCGGGGGATGGTGCACGCCGTGGTCGACAAAACCCGGGCCTATGGCACCCTCAGCCAGGAGATCGCGGAGCTCTGCCGCCTCCGGCTCGCCGAGGGCAGCGAAGCGGAGGCGGCCCCCACCCCGGAAACCCTGCCGCTGCCCAGCCGCCGGCTCACCCAGAGGGAAGGGGAGATCTTTGCCCTGATCGGCTGCGGCCGCAGCAACCGCGAGATCGCCGCCCAGCTGCACCTCTCCCAGCGCACGGTGGAGACCCACCGCAAGAACATCGTTGCCAAGCTCGGGGTGAGCGGCCCCGAGCTGGTGCGCCTGGCCGCCCTGCAGATCACCCCTCGGGAGGGCGATCTCGACTTTCCTGCGCCGGCGGATCCGGCGGATCTCTGAGCGGCTGCGCCGCCTCTTGCTCCTGCCAGCGGCGCCAGAGGTCGGGGCGGCGCTCGCGCGTGCGCCGCTGCTGCTGTTCGCTCCGCCAGCGGGCAATCGCCCCATGGTCGCCGCCGCGCAGCACCTCCGGAACGGTCTGGCCCCGGAACTCGGCCGGGCGGGTGTAATGGGGATGCTCCAGCAACAGGTCGCTGTGGCTCTCCTCCTCCAGGGAAGCGGCACGGCCGACGGTGCCCGGCAGCAGCCGCACCACCCCGTTGATCACCACCATCGCCGGCAGCTCGCCGCCCGTGAGCACGAAGTCGCCGATCGACACCTCCTCATCCGCCAGGCCGCGGATGCGCTCGTCGAAGCCTTCGTAATGGCCGCAGAGCAGCACCAGCTGGTCGCAGCCGCTGGCCCAGCGTCGCAGATCCGCCTGTTGCAGCGGCTGGCCCTGGGGGCTCATCAGCAGCACCCGCCGCCGTGGCCGCACCGGCACCGCCTCGAACGCCGCGAACACCGGCTCTGGCTTGAGCACCATGCCAGCCCCGCCGCCGTAGGGCTCATCGTCCACCTTGCGGTAGCGATCGCTGGCGAAGTCGCGGGGATTGTGCAGATGCAGCTCGGCGATGCCGGCGGCGAAGGCCCGGCCGATCACGCCCGGGCCGAGCAGGGACGCGAACGCCTCCGGCACCAGGCTGATCACATCGAGGCGCAGCCCACTCATGGGGCCGCTGGCTGGCCCAGCCGGCGGATTTCCGAGCTGAAACTCGCCCGGCCGGGGCTTCCGTCGGCCCAGCGCTCCACGCTGCTGCGCAGCCGCAGGTTGGGCTGGGTGAACCAGATGCGCTCCCGCACCTCCCGATCCCCCTGCCGCCGCGTCAGCTCCAGGCTGCCATCCGCCCAGAGTTGCCACTCCCCCTCGGCCGCCGGTTCTGCCGCCGCCGCGCTCGGCTCGTCCTGGAAGCGGCCATCCTCCAGGAAGCGCAGCCGCCGCGTCGGCCGCTGCGGTGGCGAGATCTCCAGACCACCCGGCTCTCCAGCGGCCTCCGGCGCCAGATAGGCGATCCGCAGCTCCCCCCGCTCGGAGCGATGCCAGCTCTCCCCCTCCTCCGCGTCCTGAGCAGCCCCTTCCTCCGCCAGCGCCAGGGAGCTGCGCAGGGCCAGCC
>JBIKTO010000321.1:0-3762 GCA_044348065.1 Cyanobium sp. | reverse complement strand
ACTGCCGTCCATGCCCGGCAAAAAGACAAACAGCGGTCGGGATGGTGTTCGAGGCGTCGACGCGATGAGCCGCAAGGCACTGGATGTTGTCATCATGGTTTGGCAGCATGGAACGGTCTCATTGGGTCAGCATGTCCGCGATCTGGCTCCAACAGGCTTGGGTGAGATCTCGAGCGGCAGCCGCTCCGCCGCTGCCTCGATACCGAGATTTCCAAGCCGCATCGATCAGCAGAGGATGGCCAAAGAGAACATCAACATGCCGATACAGGATTGCAGCATGCCAGCCATCGCGTTGGAAAAGTGCTTCCGATGGATCGAAGCGCCGAAACAAAGAGAGCGGAGCCAGCTTTCCCTGCCTTTCCTCCCTTGAAGCAATCGCAACCGGCAGAATCGCCAGCCCAGTCACCGGCGCCCTGAGGGCAAGGTGGGCAAAACCCCTGTGAAAGGCGCTGAGCTGCTGGGGGGCGTTGACCTTCACCATCGGATCCGCACCCTCAGGAAACACGCCCACCACCTGATTGGTTTGTAGATACCTGGCCGACTGCCGGAAGAACGACGACTGCTTGCGCTGATCAGCCTCGAGCGGAAAGGCGCCCATCAGCGCAATCGCCTGCTGCAAGAGCGGCACCTGGCTCATGTAGTAGTGGCAGACGAACCGCACTGGTCGACCGATCGCCTTCATCAGCAGCGGAGCATCAAGCAGGCTGCGATGGTTGCTGACAATCAGAAGTTTGCTTTTGCGGGGTATCCTCTCAAGATGATGTAATGACACGGATACCCCTGCGGCATCCAACAGGCTGCGGGACAGTTGCAAGGGGATGGGGCTATTCATGCATTGGCGAGTCGTCTTGCCTCAGGCGGTTCGATCCACTCGTTCAGCACCTGGCGGTGCCGTTGCAGGTGCGGCGCGACCCGGCAGCCCAGCCGCTGCATCGCCGCCTGCTCAGCCTGGGTGATCACCCCGGAACCCAGGCTCTCAAGGAACAGCTCGCCAGTGGTCATCGCTTTGTAACGTTCTTGTTACATCCTGGCACGTCGGCGGGGGTTTGCAGGCCAGGAACGGCTGCGCGCCTCAGCTTTTCAGATCAAAGCAAGTGGAGCAAAACCATGGGCCGGAGGGATCCCGGCCAACGGTTCACAATTCTTTGCACTAGGGTGGGCCAGAGAGTCCCTTCCCTTGAACGACCTTCTGGCCGCTGTCTACTTTTTATTTTTTGCGCTCATCGCTGGTGGAGCTTTTGCCTTGATGAGTCAGAACCTGCGCGGCTCCGCTCCGCTGACTTCCCGGAGAACCGGCTCCATGCCAAGGCGCCATCCCGAGGCGCCCGAGCCCGGTGATGAAGTTCTCTATGTCGACCTCAGCCGTGAGCGGCTGGAGGCGCTCTTCCAACAGGTGCCCTAAGCCAGCAGCGCATTCCACGTCGTCCGCAGCCGATCCGGCCGATCCGCGGCGCATCGATCAGGCCCTGTTGCTCCAGCTGGCTCGGGCCACCCGCAATGAGGCCACCCAGCGTTCAGCCCACGGGCAGTGGCCTGTGGTTGTCCATCACCCACCGCGTGAAGGTCTCCCGATCCATGGCCCCGCTGGCCACGGCCAACTCCACGGCCTCGGCGGCGTCGACCCCTGCGGTCAGCTCCAGATCGATCAGCACCAGGGTGAGTTCCAGCGCGGCATGTCCGATGCGGTTGTTCCCGTCCAGGAATGGGTGGTTCTGGATGAGGGAGAAGCCGAGTGCGGCCGCTTTGCGTCAGGAGGCGCCGGTGCAGCTCCAGCACCTCAGCCAGCTACAGCCAGCGCATCAGGCGAGGCGCCGATAGAGCTCTGCGTTCTTGCTCAGCACCCGCTCGGCAGCGGTGTCGAAGTCGTCAGCTGGCTGGGCGATCAGATCCCGCACCGCAGCGGCAGCCAGATCGGCTTCCGAGACCTGCAGGCGAGCAGCGGCCTCCGCCAGCGCCTGGGCCTGGTGGTCGCTGAGATCAATCGCGAGCGCCATGACGTCGGTTCCCGTCTGCACCAACGATGGCATCCTCCGCCCGTTGGTAGCGTGCTCCGGACCTCAATAGAGCACAGACCAACCCTTGGCAGTGGCGATCGCCAGGTCGCCCCGAGGATGCCACCAAGGCCCAGAGCAAAGTCAAGGAACGAAGCTGCAGCACAGGCTGCGCACCAGCCATTCGGCGAGGACGGTTTCAGGAGGCTTTCCTGCCTACGAGGCGCTGGGCATGCTCCATGAGCTTCCGCGTTTCTGCTTCGGCGTTCTCAAACCAATCCGTTGACCAGATCCGGTAGATCTCCCAGCCCAGGCCTTCAAGCACGGCTTGGCGGTACTTGTCGCGGTCGCGAGCCGCGCGAGCGGAGTGGTAAGTGGCTCCATCGCACTCCACCCCCAAAAGGTAGGTGCCGGGCTGCTCGGGATGGCGGATCGCCAGATCGATGAAGTAGTTGGCGACTCCCACCTGGCAATCCACTTCATAGCCGTGGCGCTGGATGGCTTCGGCAACCACCACCTCGAAGGGGCTGTCGGGCTCGCGACCGGATGGCCGGCCGGTCTCCAGAGACTGACTTTCCACGAACTTGAGATAGTTCCTGAAGGCATGCACCCCCTGGCTGGAGGTAGGGGTTGGCTGGATCTGGTGCGACTCGATGGAGGTGACCAGTTCGATGGCACGCTTGGCCCTGGTGAACAGCACGTTCAAACGGCGGTGACCACCCTGCTGGTTGATCGGGCCAAAGCGCATGGCCACCGGTCCGCCGGGTTCAGAGGGCCCGTAAGTGCACGAGATCACGATGGTGTCCCGCTCATCGCCCTGCACCTTCTCCAGCGATTTGACAAACAGCTCTTCGCTGGTGTCTTTGAGCTCAAGGCGGCGCCGGAGCTCTTCGTGATGCAGTGACAGCATGTCCAGCTGCTCCTCGATCTCCGAGGCCTGGGCCTCATTCATGGCAACAACGCCCAGGCTTCGCTCGGGGTGGCTCTCGAGCTGCTCGAGCACCACATCGCACACCAGCCTCACTTCGGGCAGGTTCACACCTCTGCTGTACCTAGCGTCGCTCACCGGATGTCTATGAATCGCAAAATTGAGGTCACAGGAGGGGAACACCACCAGCTCACTATTATAGAAGTGTTGATTGGAGAAGGCGATCAGGCTGCCGTGGCGTGAGCGGTAGTGCCACTTCAGACGGCGCACTGGCTGGAAGATTTTGGTGCAGAGATCCAGGATCGATTCTTCATCCAGCACCTCACTGTCTACCTCAGGCTCGGATTCATCGTCATCAACCGAAGTGGTGCGCTGGAAGAAGGATGTGGGTGGCAGCTGCTTGGGGTCGCCCACCACGACGCATTGGCGTGCACGGCTGATCAGGCCGAAGGCACGCTCCGGCGGCATCTGTGAGGCCTCATCCACGATCACCAAATCAAACTGCTTGATCGCTTTGCGTGGCACCAGTGAGGCCAGGGTGCCTGGTGACATCATCCAGCAGGGCTTCAATCCGCGCAACGATTCACCGGCGTACTGGAACAGATGCCGCAGCGGCCGATGGCGCTTTTGTTTCCGGCATTCATTCAGGATCAGCCCCATCTCCGTGAACTCTCCCCGCAGGCCTCGGTTCACGCCAGCGGGCAGCGCCGCAGGCTTTGGGGTTCCCCCGATTCCGTGGACACCGATCAGGAGTTCACAGGAGTGAGTGTACGGGCAGCGATGCACGCCTTCTCGTAGTCGATCGGACTCATGTAGCCGATCGTTGAATGGCGCCGCTCGCGG
>JBIKTO010000320.1:0-3765 GCA_044348065.1 Cyanobium sp. | reverse complement strand
CCGCCAGGGCCGCCAGCACGTCGAGGTAGAGGGGTTCGCCCTGGGAGCCGGGCTCCTTGCAGCGATCGAGCACGGCGATCGAGCGCACGGAGGGGGGCAGCGCCCCGGCCAGGGCGGCTGCGGGGAAGGGGCGATAGAGCCGCAGCTTGAGCAACCCCACCGGCTCACCGACCGCCTGCAGCGCTTCCACGGTTTCCTCGATGGCGCCGCAGGCCGAACCCATCGCCACCAGCACCCGCTCGGCCTGCGGGTCGCCCAAATACTCCACCAGGCCGTAGCGGCGACCGCTGAGGGCGGCGAAGCGCTCCATCGCCTCGGCCATGTGGCCGGGCATGGCGTCATGGAAGGGGTTCACCGATTCCCGCCCCTGGAAGGCCACATCCGGGTTCTGGGCGGTGCCGCGCAGCACGGGGTGGTCGGGGCTGAGGGCGCGGCGGCGGTGGGCGGCGACCGCCGCCATGGGGATCAGGGCGTGCAGCAGGGCATCGGGGATGTCGGCCACCTTCTGGATTTCGTGGCTGGTGCGGAAGCCATCGAAGCCGTGCAGCACCGGCAGGCGACCGAGCAGGGCGGCGCGACTGGCGATGGCGGCGAAATCGCCGGCCTCCTGCACGGTGGAGGACACGAGGATGGCGCAGCCGGTGCCGCGGGCCGCCATCAGGTCGCTCTGGTCGCCGAAGATCGAGAGCCCCTGGGCGGCGATGGCGCGGCAGGCCACGTGCAGCACCACCGGCGTGAGCTCCCCCGCCCATTTGTAGAGGTTGGGGAGCATCAGCAGCAGGCCCTGGGAGGCGGTGAAGCTGGTGGTGAGGGCGCCGGCCTGGAGGGCGCCGTGCACCGCGCCGGCGGCGCCGCCCTCGCTCTGCATCTCCACCACGGCGGGCTGGGAGCCCCAGAGGTTGGGGCGACCCTCGGCCGCCCAGGCGTCCGCCGATTCGCCCATGGGGGTGGCGGGGGTGATCGGGTAGAGGGCGATCACCTCGCTGAGGCGGTAGGCCACCCGGGCCACGGCCTCGTTGCCGTCCACGGTGATCATGGTGCGTCGTCCTCCACAAGGCTGAGGGCCAGGCCCACGTGCACCAGCACCCGGTCGCCCACCCGCGCCTCAGGCAGGCAGGCGAGGGACACGGGCTGGCGCACACCGCCGAAATCCACCTCGGCGCTGCGCCAGAGCGGGTCGTCGGCGGGGCCGGCGTGGTGGATGGCGAGGATGCGGCCGGGAACGGCGAGGCACATGGGGCCTCCGGGCAGCGCCTGCTTCCGTTCTAGGTGCGCGGGGCGGATCCGGCCGCGCCGCCCCCTTAGGGCGATTTATGGCTCAGCCATAATTATGCTTCTGCTGTAGAAGCCGCCAAAGCGTGTCTGAGGTCTACCGCCGCCCCCGCCTTGCTGCCGAGCTGGCCAGCCGCCTGCTGCGCCCGGGGGTGCTGGATGAGGGGCTGCGCTCCGGCCTGTTCCTGGCCGGCATGCGCCGCACCGGCAAGACCACCTTCCTGCGCACCGACCTGGTGCCGGAACTGGAAGCCCAGGGTGCGGTGGTGATCTACGTGGACCTCTGGAGCGACACCCGCACGAGCCCCGCCGCCCTGGTGCAGGCCGCCGTGCGCCAGACCCTCGCGGATCTGGCCACCCCCTCCTCGCCCCTGCTGGCCCGGTTGCGGCGGGTGAAGGGGCTCGACCTGGGGGGAATGGGCTTCCGCTTCGCCTTCCAGCTGGAGCAGCTTGGCGAGGCCGGAGGCGCCACTTTGGCCGAGGCCTTCCGGCAGGTGGTGGATCAGAGCCGGGGCGATGTGGTGTTGATCGTGGATGAGGTGCAGCAGGCGATCACCAGTGAGGAGGGCCACCAGATGCTGCTGGCCCTCAAGGCGGCGCGGGACGCGATCAATCCCCGGCCCGGCACCCCCGGCCATTTTCTGCTGCTGGGCACCGGCTCGCACCGCGCCCTGGTGAGCGAACTGACCGCCCGGCGCAACCAGGCCTTTGCCGGTGCCACATCGTTGCCCTACCCGCTGCTGGATCAGGAGTACGTGCGCCATGTGCTGGCGCGGCTGCGGCGAGAGGGGATGGAGCCGCTGCCGTCGGAGGCGGCCGCCTGGGACGCGTTTCAGGCCCTCGGCCACCGGCCGGAGGAATTCCTGCGGGCCCTGGGCCAGCTGCGGGCGAGCGGCTCCTCCGGTCTGGGGCCCGACCAACTGCTGCCGGTGATCGCCGCCACCCTGCGCGGTGCAGCGGCCGACCTGGAACTCCTGAAGGTGGAGCAACTGGGCGGCTTGGCGACGGCGATCTTCGATCGGGTGGCGGCCAGCGACGGCCCGGCGCGGGGCCTGTTCTCCGCCGAGGCGGCGGCCCTCTTCGGCGAAGCGATCGGCCGGCCGGTGCGGGTGGAGGAGATCCAGCCGGTGGTGAACGAACTGCTCGGCGCCAACGTGCTGATGCGCCTGGGCCATGGCCTCTACGGGATCACTGATCCGGTGGTGCAGGAGATCTGGCGGGAGAGGCGGCTGGGTTGCTGATGGCGCGTGATGAACGCGACGATTTCGGCTGAGTGTCATTGCGAGAGGAGCATTTTCCCATTAACTTGGGTGCGAGGTAATGTGTCCCTGAGGAGTGATAGACGGGCCTCTCCCCGGAGACACCCCTCGATTGCTAGTAGGGCAAATAAAAGAATTTAAAGGCTCGCGACTAACTTATTCATTGATTCTGTGCAACGCACGAACTGCTCCCGGGCTGTATGGTAAGATTTTTTCGGCTGACTTTGTGGCATAGTGAGCATAGCTTATGCTGAACCGCTTCAATCGCACCATCATTGCTCCGTGAGGCATGAAATCCGCTGTTGCGCGGTGCTTCTATCACATGGCACCCGAGCGAGTGCTGCGTCTTAGGTGGACAGCAGGGCGAGTCGCTGCGACTGAGGCGGATCCGCTGAAATAGAATTAGACCTACGGGCTACCCAGATAGACTTGCCTTCAGATCAGACACCTAATGCAAAACCCAGAAGTCCTTCAGCCCAATGGTGCCTCCACCGAAGATGGCATTGATTCATCCAACGAGGCTGATACTCTATCCAAATCATTCCCATCGCCAGTCGAATTTTACCTCAAGCATTCTCTCTATGAATTGGTCGAAGTGGCGGAAGGAGAAGAGAGATCTGCTTGGCACGTCGAGTTCTTTAAGGGAAGCATAGACTCATACTGCCCGGAATGCGGGGCGCACAGCATATACGAGCGAATTTCAGTAAATAGTATTTACTATGAGCTCGATAAGTGGATTAAGGACCACTTGTTCGAACTTAAGTTTCAGTGCACTCGCGATAGGAGCCACCAGCTATATTTTCTGTTCAAACTGAAAGACCGAAAGCTTCAGAAGATTGGGCAGTTCCCGTCCGTTGCGACTCTCAATCTTTATGATGTCAAAAAGTACTCTAAAGCGCTTGACAAACGTTACTACCATGAGTTTACTAAGGCTATAGGCCTCGCCGCCCACGGCATCGGCGTCGGATCATTTGTTTATCTAAGACGCATTTTCGAATACCTCATTGAACAGGCTCATGGTGAGGCACTCGCATCAGCAGGCTGGAATGATGAACAGTTTCAGAAATCCCGCATGTTGGAAAAGATCCAGCTTCTGAGTCAATGGCTCCCCGTCTTCCTCGTGCAAAACAAGAGCATGTACGGCATTCTTAGCAAGGGTGTCCACGAGCTCACGGAAGAAGAATGTTTATCGGCTTTCCCCATCGTGAAAGTTGGTATTGAGATCATTCTGGAT
>JBIKTO010000319.1:0-3769 GCA_044348065.1 Cyanobium sp. | reverse complement strand
TTCAGCTCAGCAGCGGCAGATCGGCTGGCCAGCCGGGCCCGAGCCGGCGGGCCAGCCCTTCCACCCCCGCCATCGACACCGCCGAGACCACCAGCTGGGCCCCCTGCAGAACCATCTCGGGATCGTCACCATCCCGCCGTGACCAGCGGCTGATGGCATGGCCGGCCCGCTCCCACAGATTCCCGAGGGTGGTGCCCCAGGCGCCCCGTCCGAGCACAGCGATGCGCAGAGCCATCTCCTCCTCGTGAAACCCCATTCGGTGCCGGAGCGCTGCCATCATGCGCCATCTGACTCCTGCTGCATGGATCCCGCCGCCGCTGGCCACGACTGGAGCCTCTGGCAGGGCCAGGCGCTCGTGGTCGGACGGGGGGGAATCGGCCGGGCCCTGCTGGCGGCCCTGCCCGCGCGGGCTCCTGGTCTGCAGGTGTGGTCGGCGGGGCGCGATCCGCAGGAGGAGCGGCACCTGCGGCTCGATCTGGCCGATGACGCCAGCCTGACGGCCTTCCAGGAGCAGGCACGGGAGCGGCTGCCCGAGCTGCGTCTGGTGATCCATACCAGCGGTCTGCTGCACGATGGAACCCTGCAGCCGGAGAAGCGGCTCGCCCAGGTGCGGCGCGACTGGCTGGAGCGCAGCTTTGCGGTGAACGCCTGGGGGCCGCTGTTGCTGGCACAGGCGCTGGAGCAGCGGCTGCCGCGGCAGCTGCCCTGCCATTTCGCCAGCCTCTCCGCCCGGGTGGGCAGCATCGGCGATAACCATCTGGGCGGTTGGTACGCCTACCGGGCCGCCAAGGCCGCTCAGAATCAGCTGCTCGCCACCCTTGCCCTCGAATGGCGCCGACGCCTTCCCCTCACCTGCGTGACCCTGCTCCACCCCGGCACCACCAGCACGGGGCTCTCGGCGCCCTTCCGGGGCGGTGTGCCGGCGGAGCGGCTGTTCAGCCCCGAGCGTGCCGCGGGCCATCTGCTCGACGTGCTGGCCGGCCAGCGACCGGAGACCAGCGGCGCCTTCCTGGCCTGGGATGGGTCCGCCATCCCCTGGTGAAGCTGCGTGCAGCGTCTCAGGCGGCGGCGCAGGCGCGCAGCACCTCCAGCGGGATCAGGGTGAGGGTGGAGGCTTCGCAGGCCTCCAGCCGAACCGCCGGCGCCACACCGTCCTCATAGGCCTCCAGCCAGCGGGCGGCGCAGACGCACCAGTGATCCCCTGGCCGCAGGCCGGGGAAGCCGTAGGCGGGCGCGGGGGTGCTCAGGTCGTTGCCCTGGGCCCGGGTGTAGCTGAGAAAGCGTTCATCGACCACGCAACAGACCGTGTGACGGCCCAGATCGGCGGGATCGGTGCGGCAGCGGCCATCGCGAAACCAGCCTGTGAGGGGCTGGCAACTGCACTCCAGCAGCGGACCTCCCAGAACGTTGCGGGGTCCGTCGGGATCAGGGCCGCTGGGGCTGGAGGGGGCCGGATCGGGGGAGACGGGCACGGTCGAGAGCCAGGGCGACGGGGCCGAGTCTGCCGGGAGACTGGCACAAAGTGCGTCCTGGTGGTTGACGGATTCCCGGGGGCAGGCGTTAAAGATCCAGAGACGTCGACACTGCGCGCCCCCGCGGCGCCCTCTTCATGGATTGGGATTTCACCGAGGACGCGGCCTTCCTGGCCCTCTGCGACGCCTACAAGGAGAGCGGTGAACCCTCCGCCATGGAATTCCTGGCCCACGGTGAAGGGGCCTTTCACTTCCAGGAGCTCACCCAGAACGCCGCCGGGGAGGGGCTGGACCTCTCCAGTTCGGATTCCCTGGAGGAATTCATGCAGGAGGTGATCGACAGCCTCGAGGAGATGTGCAGCTGAGCGCTGCTCAGCCGTAGAAGAAGGCGATCTCCTTCTCACTCAGCCCACTCCAGCCCGCCTCCTGAAGCCGTTGATCAAGGCTGGCGCGGTCGAGGTGTTTGGCACCGCTGCGCACGATGCGGTTGCGCATCGACTTCTTCACACCGCTGCGGGGCCGGGCATTTTCCAGCGCCATCACCTCCCGGTAGAGAGAGAGCATGGCATCGGGGATCGGAGTCCCGTCGAGATCGAGACCGGCGGCGATGGCGTCGTCGATGCTGCCGGGTCCGGAGCTGGCCATGGCGGGAAGGACAAGGATCTATCCGAGCCTGCCACGGCCCCCCGCGCTGCCTGAGACGCTGAGCCTTGCCTCAGGCGCTGAAGTAGCGGGCCTGGCTGTGGAGAGCCACCAGGGCGGTGGTGCTCTGCTCCGGCTCCAGCTGATCGCTCTCATCCATGGTCAGGCCGATGCGCTCTGCCCCGAGCCAGGCGAGCTGGGGCCGTGAATCGGCCACGTTGGGGCAGGCCGGGTAGCCGAAGGAGTAGCGGCTGCCGCGGTAGCGCTGGGCCAGCACATCCCGCAGGGCGGAGGGTTCCTGCTGGCCGAAGCCGAGTTCACGGCGGATACGGGCGTGGGTCCATTCGGCCAGCGCCTCGGCCATCTGCACCCCCAGACCGTGGAAGTAGAGGTAATCGCTGTACTGGTCGGCGCGGAACAGCTCCTGGGCGAAGGCAGTGGCCCGTTCTCCCATGGTCACCGCCTGCATCGGCAGCACATCGGTGGCGATCGGCACTCCATCCGGGCTCCTGGCCAGATCTTGGTAGAAATCGGCAATGCAGTAGCGATTGCCGGAGCGCTGGCGCGGCAGCTGGAAGCGGCCCAGTTCCGGGCCGGCACCGGCGGGGGAATCGCCCGGCGCCAGCGGGGCGGGATCAAACAGCACCACGGCGTTACCCACCCGTCCGCAGGGGAAGTAGCCATAGGCCACCCGTGGCGTCAGCAGACCCTCCTGGAGGCAGCGTTCGAGCCAGTGCTGCAGCACAGGCTCCGCCTTCTCGGCCAGCATGGCCTCGTAGTCAGCGCGCGACTGCTGCTGGGTTTTGCGCAGCTGCCACTGGCCGGCGAAGAGGGCGTTGCGATCGAGGTAGGCCATCACCTCCCGCAGGTCGATCTGCGCTTCGCTGATCACCTGCGATCCCCAGAAGGGGGGCTGAATCGCCGGTTCCTCGGGCACGGCCGCTGAGCGGCTGTCATCCTGTGGCAGCGGCGGCGCACTGGCCTCCGCTACAGCGGCGGGCTGGGATGCTTCCGAGGCCGCCTCCGAAACCCCCGGGGCCGGCGCAGCGGCGGGCTCCTCCTCCACGATCCCCAGGCCCGCCGGTGCGCCATCGAGGAAGCCCTGGAGATCATCCCAGCGACCGGAGGCCTTGGCCTCCATCAGCGCATCCATGAAGCGCAGGTCAGCGAAGGCGTCGCGGCCATAGATCACCTGGCCGTTGTAAACGGAGCGGCAGTCTACGTTGACAAAACGGGGCGTGAGGGCGGCGCCACCAAGAATAACCGGCACCGAGATTCCCTGTTGGTTGAAGGTGGCGAGATTGTCCTTCATGAAGGCGGTTGACTTCACCAGCAGACCGCTCATGGCGATGCAATCGGCATGGTGTTGCTGCTGGGCTTCGACAATCTGCTCAATGCTTTGCTTGATGCCGAGGTTGACAACCTCATAGCCATTATTGGTGAGGATGATGTCGACCAGATTTTTGCCGATATCATGCACATCGCCCTTGACCGTCGCGATCAGAAACTTGCCTTTGCTGTTGCTCTGGCCCTCGATTTTTTCCATGTGGGGCTCGAGGTGCGCCACCGCCGACTTCATCGTTTCGGCACTTTGCAGCACGAATGGCAGTTGCATCTGGCCAGATCCGAACAGCTCTCCCACCACCTTCATGCCA
>JBIKTO010000318.1:0-3779 GCA_044348065.1 Cyanobium sp. | reverse complement strand
CAAGTCGCTGATGGCTCAATCGCCAGAGCTCAGCAAGGCCGCACCAGAGCTTGTTGGCGCCGCTTCGCTTGGTTCGATCGATGTCGTGTCAGCACGTCTATGGCTGGATCGTTATGTGCCAATCGCTTACCCAGCCAATGTGTTCTCCCGCTTCGAATCACTGAAGGGCTCTGGGGGCACTTTTTTCATGCTGGATCAGCTGCACAAGGATGCTCAACGGGCTCTCTGGGGTGATGAGCAGCCCCAGGGCTCGGTGGTCGCCAGCGACTTTTACAACGCATCGGCGATCGCCGTGATGAGCGATCAAGAGATCATCGATCGGCTCATGCGCGACCTGCTTCCCATCGCTCATCCCGAATTCACCAATGCCAGGGTGGTTGATTGCGAGGTACGGCGCTACCCAGGCTCGGTGTCGCTCTTTTCTCCGGGAAGCTTTAGACAACGGCCACCCTTGCAAACCTCCGTGGAGTCGATCGTCTGCGCTGGCGACTGGGTGCGGATGGGCGACAAAGAACATGGAGCCAAGGGACTGTGTCAGGAACGAGCCTATGTGTGCGGGCTGGAGGCAGGGAACTCCCTGATCAGACGCAAGATTGTCAACGGTGCCGATCACGCGCATCCCGTTCTCCCTATTCGGGCCGATGAGCCACAAGTCGTTCTAGGCCGTGTCCTCAACAAACTCGTCATGGATCCAATCGAAGCCCTTGGTCTGAAACTGCCGTGGTTGATCTCCTAACCATTGCTGCACTGACGGCCGACCTCCTTCAGGGCCTTCTCGCTGGAGGTGCTTCGCTCGTGCAGCAGCGGCTCGATACGGAAGTTGCGGTCACTCACAAGCGTGTATGGCCGCCGGGGTTGCCGTGTCCACACCAGCAGGCTGAAATTGAGAGCCCTGTCTGACAGTGCTGATTCCCGGCAACTCGGGCATGGAGTCGGTGCTGCGGCTTGCGTTGCGCTGGGTTCTGGCGGTGCTGGTGTTGCAGGTATTGCTCATGCCCGGGCGGCGGCCGGTTCTGGTGGCCTTGGCCTGGCCACGACCAGGGATCACCAGCCCCATCAGCCGGAATGATGCAGAGATTGGTGGGGCTGGCGGCTCCGGGGAGGCGCTGCCGTTGAGGGCGGCGCGCAGCAGCCGTGACACCATCTGCCCGGCGGAAGTTCCCGGACGGCGGGCGAGCTCCCGGGCGGCCGCCAGCACGTCATCGTCGATGTCGAGCGTGGTGTGCACGGAAGATATTCCACGCCAACGAAACTACCTTGCATCAGAGAATCAGCGCATCAACGCATCACGGCGCCCGACCACGTCGATCGCTGGGTGCACCCTGCCGCCCCTGGATCGGGCTGCGGGCGGGATCGGCTCAGTCAACGAACAATCCTGGAAACGGTTGGGCCCCGTGCTTCCGCGTGCAGGCTGTGCGCCAGCTCACAGTGAGCTTTGACGGCGATCAACGCGGCTGGGGCCAAGGGCGGGAAGGCTGAAAGGACGGCCGGCAAGGTCGTGCTGCTTTCTGCTTTTTCATGGTGATGAACATCCCGTTTCGCAACAACAAACTCGCCTGGTTTTCTCTGGCCACAGGCGCCAATCTCCTCTTCTCGGGCCATGCTCTGGCCAGCCAGAATCTCACCGTGTCCTGCGGCTCCACCGGCCAGGCCTGTGCCAATGCTGCGGCCTTCTCGGTCAACACCCCGGGCCAACGACCTGTGCGGGTGCGTCTGCAGACACCAGCGACCCATTGTTCCGACGTGCGCTATACCGTCACCGGGTCTTCAGGCGCCCCGATCTTGACCGGTTTCCTACCCCCCAATGCCAGCCAGCTCATCAACCTGGGGCCGTTGGTGAGCGGCCAGCATTGGTTTCTGATCAGCGCCACTGGCCGTTCGGGCGGCTGCAATGCCGGAACCCTGGGCAGCTGGGGCGTGGTCGTGACCCCCTGAGCCGCTCGCGCCGCTGACTCAGCCCCCCAGCTCCAGCCCCTCCATCAGCGGCGCGGCCACCATCAGCATCAGGCTGCGGCTCTCCAGGGGCGCCCCCTGCGGCAGCCAGCGCTCGGGGCGCTCCGGCAGGGCCTCCTCCGGCGGCAGGGCGGTGTCGATCACCCGCAGCCAGCCCACCCGGCTGGTGGGCAGGTCGAAGTGCATCGCCTTGTAGTAGGCGTTCATGCCACACCAGAGCAGCGGGCCGTATTCGCCGTCGTTGAGGCTCCAGGCCAGGCAGTGGGACCACTGGGCCCAGTCGGGCTTGGAGAGCTCCACCCCGTGCCATTCGCGCCAGGGCAGACCCGCGGCGGCGCTGCCGCTGGGGCGCTGGGTGGCCTCCGGCAGGGGGGGATCGGGGTTGAGCAGGCCCGCCAGGTGCCGGCGCAGCAGGATCAGCCGCCGCAGGAAGCCGCGCAACGCCTCGTCCTCACCGTCGGGTTGCCAGTGCATCCAGCCCAGGGGATTGTTCTGGCACCAGGTGTTGTTGTTGCCCCCCTGGCTGCGGCGCACCTCATCGCCCATCAGCAGCATCGGCACCCCGGGCGCCAGCAGCAGCGAGCCGAGCAGGTTGCGCATCTGGCGGTTGCGCAGGGCCACCACCGCCGGATCGCTGCTGGGGCCCTCCACGCCGTGGTTCCAGCTGTTGTTGTGGTTGTCGCCGTCCCGGTCGTTTTCGCCGTTGGCCAGGTTGTGCTTGCGGTCGTAGCCCACCAGGTCGGCCAGGGTGAAGCCGTCGTGGGCGGTGAGGAAGGTGATCGAGCGGCCCACCGGCGCCGGGCTGTTGCCGTAGAGATCCGGGTTGCCCGCCAGCCGCTGTCCCAGCGACCACACCATCCGCTCATCCCCCTTCCAGAAGCGGCGCAGGTCGTCCCGGAAGCGGCCGTTCCAGCTGGCCACCCGCCGGGCCGGGAAGTCGGCCAGCCGGTACAGGCCGCCGCAATCCCAGGGTTCGCTCACCAGCTTGAGATCGGCCAGCTCCGGATCGGCCTCCATCTCCTCGAACAGCGGTGGGTTCTCCAGCGGCGCCAGGTCTTCGCCCCGGCTCAGGGCGATGCCCAGGTCGAAGCGGAAGCCATCCACCCCCAGCTCCACCGCCCAGCAGCGCAGCGATTCGATGATCAACCGCCGCACCAGGGGCCGGTTGGCGGCGATGCTGTTCCCACAGCCGCTCACATCCTGGTAATCGCCGCGGGCGTTCTGGTGGTAGTAATACGAATCCGCCAGGCCGCGCCAGCTGAGGGTGGGCCCCGCCTGGTTGCCTTCGGTGGTGTGGTTGTAGACCACATCGATCAGCACCTCCAGCCCGGCCTGATGGCAGGCGCTCACCAGCTCCCGCACCTCGGCCCGGGCCCGCAGCGGGTCGTCGCCGCAGAGGTAGCCCGGATGGGGCGCCATCCAGCTCACGGGGCTGTAGCCCCAGTGGTTGAAGCGACCCGCCGGGGCGTCCTGCGGGTCGAAGGCCATCACCGGCAGCAGCTCCAGGGTGGTCACCCCCAGCTCCTGCAGGTAGGGGATGGTGTCGATCAGGCCCATCAAGGTGCCCTGCCGCTCCGGCGCCACCGGGCAGCCCTCCCCCTGGGTGAAGCCGGCCACGTGCAGCTCGTAGATCACCGTTTTCTGCCAGCGGTGGCGGGGGCGGGGCGCCGCCGTGAAATCGAAGCGATCCCGCTCCGTCACCACCCCCTTGAGGCAGCAGGCCGTATTCGGCGTGGCCCCCACCGCCTTGCCCCGGTTGTACACGTCCCAACCACTGATGGCGCGGGCGCAGGGATCGAGCAGCACCTTGGACGGGTTGAAACCAT
>JBIKTO010000030.1:0-11303 GCA_044348065.1 Cyanobium sp. | reverse complement strand
CTCCGGCGCCTGGACGGCGCGCTGGCGCAAGCCCAGCCACCAACCCAGGCTGAGGGTGAGGGCCAGCCCCGCCAGCAGCAGGGGCCACAGACCCCAGCGCCGCAGCGAGTCCACGCGGTTGCGGTTCGAACTCGTCGTCATCCAGGCGCGGTGGGCCAGGCCACGGAGGCTATCGCCCGCGCTGGTTACATTGTGCCGATGGCCGTGGGCCAGCCCTGCCCCGCCCTGGGGTTTTCCCCCCTTCCTCCATGCGTCAGCACCCCATCCCCCCGGTCACCGAGCCGACGCAGTACCGGGCCATCGGCGTGGTGCGCGGCACATACGTGCCATCGGATCCGGAGCAGCTGACCCGCGGCCAGCTGCGCACTGAGGATGGCGCCGAGATCGAAGCGGTGGTGCTCGGCCGCCTGCTCACGCTGATGCGCCGCCATCTGGATCTGGCGGTTCCCCACCTGTGGGTGGTCTACCCCCGCTCCCGCGAAGGCGACCTGCTCCACCTGCAGCTGGTGGGGGTGTGGGAGCCCAGCACCCTGGCCGGCGATGACGGGGAGGCGGCCGAGATGGCCGACAGCCTGCCCGAGGGGGACGACTTCTTTTCGGTGCGCGGCGAGCTGATCTTCACCCGCCCGGAAACCGGCGATCTGGTGGTGAAGGTGCGCCAGAAACCCCGGACCGATGGCAGCCGCCCCAATCCCTTCAAGCTGCAGCTGCACGGGGAGGTGCCCCTGGAGCACCTGCGCCACTTCGTCTCCCTCGACCTGCGCCGCCAGGGGCAGGCCCTGAACCTGGAGAAGCTGGAGGTGATCGGCCCGGTGGCCCAGCGCGGCAACCGGGGCGGCAAAACCCGCCGCAGCGCCGGCCGCGGCACCGCCGCCAGCCGCCCGGCCCGTTGATGGCGAGGGCCGATTCCCCCAGCTCCGTGGGAGCCCGCAGCGCCGGGATTGCGGTGTTTGCGGTGAGCCTGGCGGCCCTGCTGGTGCCGGCGGCCGGTCTGTCGCCCTGGCTGGTGGCGATCCCGGCGGGCCTGGGGGTGGTGGCGGTGACCCTCGATGCGGCCCGCTTCGGCGGCCGCGGCGGCCACCTGCTGGCGGAAGCGCTGCCGGGCGGCCAGGGCCGGCTGCGGCGCATCGCCGTGCATGAGGCGGGCCATGCCGTGGTGGCGGAATCGGAAAACCTGCCGGTGCGGCGGGTGCTGGTGGGCAGCCTGGCCTGCCTGCGGGCCGGGCTGGAGGCGAGCGGCAGCACCGAGTTCGAGCCGCCCGCCTCGGCGCGGCTGCCCATCGAGGAGCTGCGCCGCTGGAGCCGGGTGCTGCAGGCCGGCATGGTGGCCGAGCAGCTCTTGTACGGCGACAGCCTCGGCGGCGCCGACGACCGGGCCCTGCTGGGTCGCCTCTGGGGGATCTCGGGCCACGATGTGGAGACCGCGCAACGGGAACAGCGCCGGGCCCGACGTGAGGTGCTGCAACGGCTGCGGGCCGGCCAGGCGGAGCTGGAGGCCCGCGCCGACGCCCTGCTGGCCAGCGCCCCCCGCCTGGGGCGCGCGCCGGGCGCAGCGGCATGAGCCTGGCGGTTCTCGACTGCCCCACCGGCCTGGCGGGGGACATGCTGCTGGCGGCGCTGTTCGATCTCGGGCTGCCCGAGGAGGTGGTGCATCAGCCCCTGGCGGCCCTGGGCCTGGAGGGCCGCTACCGGCTGGCGCTGAGCGAGGGTCGCAGCGGCGGCCTGCGCGGCCTGCGGCTGGCGGTGGAGTCACTGGAGGAGGAGCCGCCCCACCGGCCGTGGGGCCCCCTGCGCCAGCGTCTGAGTGGCGCGCCGCTGGCGCCGGAGCTGCGGGAGCGGGTGCTGGCGGTGTTCGGCCTGCTGGCGGAGGCGGAGGCCACGGTGCACGGGCACGCCCCGGAGCAGGTGCATTTCCATGAGGTGGGCGCCCTCGATGCGCTGGTGGACATCGTCGGCGTCTGCGCCGGCCTGCTGCATTTCGGGATTGAACGGCTGATCTGCGGTGTGCCGCCGGCGGGCCATGGCCTGGTGGTCACCGCCCACGGGCCGCTGCCCCTGCCGGCGCCGGCGGTGCTGGAGATCGCCCGCCGCTGCGCCATCCCCCTGGCGGCCTGCGGCGACGTTCCCGCCGGCGAGCTCACCACCCCCACCGGCCTGGCCCTGGCGGCCTGCTGGGCCGCGGCGTTCGGGCCGGCCCCGGCCCACCTGCCGCGGGCGGTGGGGGTGGGGCTGGGGCAGCGCCAGCTGGATCGCCCCAACCTGCTGCGGCTGGTGCTCGCCAGCCCGAGCGCGACGGGCGATCCGGGGGAGCGCCTGGAGCCCCTGCTGCAGCAGCAGGCCCAGATCGACGACGCGACCGCCGAAGACCTGGCCTTCCTGGTGGAGGAGCTGCGCCGGGCCGGAGCGGTGGAGGTGTTCAGCCAGGCGATCGCGATGAAGAAGGGTCGGGCCGGCACGCTGATCACCGCCCTGCTGCCGCCGGAGCGGGCCGCGGAGCTGCGGCGGGTGTGGTGGCGGCACAGCACCAGCCTGGGGGTGCGGGAGCAGCGGCAGGAGCGCTGGATCCTGCCGCGCGAGATCGTGACGGTGGCCACGCCGCTGGGTCCGGTGCGGCTGAAGCGCACACCGCTGCCGGACGGTGGCGAGCGGCTCAAGGCGGAGCATGGGGATCTGGCCAGCCTGGCGCGGGAGCACAATCTGTCCTTGCGGCAGGTGCGGGAGCTGGTGGAGCGGGCGCGGCGGGGGGAGCGATGAAGGAGCGCTGGCAAGCGCTGCGGGAGCGGCTGGCCGCACGAAGCCCCGCCCTGCCCCGGCTGCCCGTGGGCCTCAGGCTGCCCGGTGATCTGCGGCGCTGGATCGCGCTCACCTGCATCGGCTTCGTGCTGGCCGCCCTGGTGAGCCACGGCCGCCAGCTGCTGCAGCTGCGGCTCGACCCCCAGGGCTGGCTGTGGCTGGCGCTGGGGCTGGGGCTGAGCCTGCTGAGCATGGTGGTGAACGGCCTGGCCTGGGGCGCGGTGCTGCGCTGGCTGGGGCTCCGGCCCCGCTGGGAGGCGCTGGTGAGCCTGTACATGGCCACGAATCTGCGCAAGTTCCTGCCGGGCGGCTTCTGGCACCTGGCCAGTCGCGTGCAGGTGCTGCGGGCCGGGCCGCCCGCATCACCCCTCGCCGGGCTGTTGAGCACACCGATGGCGCTGCTGGCCACCCTGCTCGATCCGCTGCTGGCGGCGATCGCGGCCCTGGCGCTGATGGCCCTGGGCGGCTGGCAGAACGGGCTGGCGCTGCTGGGCCTGCTGCCCCTGGCGCTGCTGCGCCCCCGCTGGCTCAACCCGCTGCTGGGGCGGCTGGAGCGCAAGCGGGCGAAGGCCCTGGGGCTGGAGCGGGAACTGGAGCGGGAGTCGATCGGCGGGTCCGTGGCCGCCACGGTGCCCGGCTGGCCGTGGCCGCCGCTGCTGGCGGAGCTGGTGTTCGTGGCGCTGCGTTTCGGCGGCTTCGCCTGCTGCGTGCTGGCCTTCGATCTGCAGCTCTCCACCGACTGGCGCACCTGGCTGGCGGGCTTCTGCCTGGCCTGGACCGCCGGCCTGGTGGTGCCGGGGGCGCCCGGGGGCCTGGGGGTGTTCGAGACGGTGCTGCTGCTGCGGCTGGGCTCCCAGATCCCGGAGGCCTCGCTGCTGGCGGTGGCCCTGAGCTACCGGTTGGTGGTCACGGCGGGCGACCTGCTGGCGGCCGGCCTGGCGGAGCTGGACCAGCGCCTGGCGCGCCGCTGGCCGTCCGCCGCGAAGGTGGCCCGGACGAGCGACCCGGAGCCGGCGCGGGCATGGCCGGGCCCCCCGGCCTAACGTTGGGTCCCAGCGGCCGCGCCGTGGCGACACCCCCTCCCAGCGCACCGCTCCGCGGCGCGGCGCCCGATGGCGGAGGGCTGCGCACGAGCCTGCACGACCGGGGCCAGCGGCTCACCCCCCAGCGCGAGCGGGTGCTGAGCCTGTTCGAGCGGATCGGCGAGGGCACCCACCTGAGCGCCGAGGAGGTGCACCGGCGGCTGCAGAACGCCCAGGAGCGGGTGTCGCTGGCGACGGTGTATCGCACGCTGCGGCTGCTGAGCACGATGGGGCTGCTGCAGGAGCTGGAGCTGCCGGAGGGGGGCCGGCGCTTCGAGCTGGCGAGTGGCTCGCACCGGGAGCACCACCATCTGGTGTGCGTGCGCTGCGGCCGCACCGAGGAGTTTGAGAACGGGGCGGTGCTGGCGGCCGGGGAGGCGGCGGCGCAGGGGCATGGGTTCCGGCTGCTGGAGTGCGTGCTGAATGTGCGGGCCCTGTGCCCGAGCTGCGCGCTGGAAAGCCCGGCCTGAGGGCCGCTTGCAACAGCCAGCTGCTATTGAGAATCGCTTGCAAAAGGGCGGGGGTCTTGTTTAGGTTGCGAGTCATTCGCAACAAGCACGCGTCGTCGCCGTCCGGCGCCGCGCCGCCAGCCCCGCCCACCGATGAGCCTGTCGATCCCGCCCGCTGCCAGCCCCACCCCCGTGCGCCTGAGCGCGGGCCAGTGCGTGCTGCTCGACCCCACACCCCGGCCCAGCGCCAGCTGCCTGGAGGTGCTGGAGGGGGTGGCGCGGGTGTTCTGCCCGTGTGAGGAAACCGAGGGGATGACCCTGGCCTTCCTGCAGCCGGGCGACCAGCTGCGCACCGACCGCCTCTGCAGCGAGGGGGTGTGCGTGGAGGCGCTGACGCCCCTGTGCTTCCGCAGCCAGGCCGAGCCCCGCGAGGGCCACGGCTTCGACCCGGTGAATGAGTGGACGCTGCAGCTGCTGCGCATCCGCCACCTGGGCAGCGCCGAGCAGCGGCTGCACGCGTTGCTGGCGTTGCTGGTGCGGCGCCTGGGCCGCCGCTGCGGCGCCTGGTGCGACCTGCCGTTCCGGCTCACCCATGAGCGGATCGCCGAGCTGATCGGCACCACCCGGGTCACCACCACGCGGCTGATCTCCCGCATCCGGGCGGCGGAGCTGCTGGAGGCACCGAGCGGCGAAACGGGTCTGCGGCTGGCGCCGTCGCTGGTGGAAAACGCGCCGCTGGCGGCCGCCTGACCCTGCACTGTTCTGATCGATGTCGTTCTCGTTTTCCCAACGCCTCGCCGCCTGGTTCGGCCGCCTGGGCCGGCCGGGCCTGGCTGTGGCCAAGAAGGGTGGCTGCCGCCGGCGCAAGTGCTCGAAGTGGAAGGGTGGCTGCTGCCGCTGCGGGCGGGAGTGAACGGAGTTAATTGAACAGCTCCACATCCGCGAAGCGGCCGGCCACGGCCCGGGCGCGGCGGCGCAGCTCCGCCGCCAGCTGCTGGATGGGCGGGCAGTCGATCAGGTCGCGGCGCACCACCAGGGCTTCACCGCTGAGCAGACCGAGATCCCAGTCGAGGCGCACGGTGCCGGGCTGGAGCGCCTCGCTGAGGCTCTGGCCGTAGGTGAGGGTGAGGCCATCGCCGCAGCGACCCTCCCAGTCGGCGGGGTCGTAACGGGACATCGGCACCTCCTGCTGCCAGAGGCCCTGCCCCCGCAGGATCGCTTCGGTGCGGGGAAACCAGCCGGCGGGCAACGCCAGGCTGGGGAAGCGGCGCAGGTCGTCCGCGCTCGGGCGGCGCACCCCGGCCAGGGGATGGTCGGGGGCCGCCAGCAGCCGCACGGGTTCACGCACCAGATCGAGCACCCACCAGTCGGGGTCATCGGCAGCCGGCAGGTCGGGCTGGTAGCTGGCCACCCAGGCATCGATCACCCGTTCGCGCAGGAGCTGGAGGGGCAGATCCCGGCCGGGCAGGAGGAAGGTGCCATGCATCCAGCCCGCCAGCGGCTGGCGCAGAAACCAGGGCCCGGACCAGTAGGTGCCCTCCACCCGCAGGGGGGCTTTGCCCTTGAGGCGCGCCAGCTGGTGCACGTAGCGCTCGGCGGCGAGCAGCTCCAGATCGCCCACCAGCAGCCGCTGGCCGTGGCGGCGCACCTGGCGCAGATCCAGGGAGCGCAGCACCAACCGCTGCTGACGCGACACCGTGCTCTGGTTGGTGTGGAGGTGCCGTGCGGCCTCTTTGCCGGTGCCCAGCCAGAGGCTGAGATCCAACGCCGCCAGCTGTTCCAGGGGAATCACGCTGGAAACGGGGTGGTGTTGCTGGGGACGCTATCGAGAATGCCCCTGGAGGTGTGGCGATGCGCTGAGCTCCAGAGCACAGCCGTGGCTGCAGCAAGCGACTACAAGCAGACCCGCGGGAAACATAAGTTCACGAAGAGATGGTGCGGGGATGGATGGTGATCAAGCAGATGGATGAACCCAGCAGAAGAAACGGCGATCAGCAGGCGAAGATCAAAGAAAAGAACCAGGAGCCGCACCGCTGCGAGGCGGCGGTGGTTGCGGTGGGCCCTGATCGCAGATCTGTTCCTTGCCAGCCGAGACCTCAGCAAACCGGGCGAGCGACCCAGCAGGTGAGCGCGTGGTTTAGAGGAGCACGTGCGTACCACCCCGCAGGGCAAAGCCACCGGGCAGCAGGAGCTGGAATTCGGCGCCGGTGGTGCCGATGGTGTTGCCCTCCAGCAGGCCGATGCCGTTGACCACCGTGTAGCGCAGCTGGCCGGGGGAGCGGAAGGCGGCGGTGTCGATCCAGCTGAAGGCCTGATTGCCGGATTTGGCGAGGTTGGCATCGAGCCAGCGGAGGTCGAGGCGGTCGTCGGCCTGGAAATCGAGGATCCAGTAGCAGTCGCAGTCGCAGTTGCCTGTGCCTGTGCCTGTGCCTGTGCCTGTGCCTGTGCCTGTGCCGATCAACGATTCGATCTGGCGCGGTCCTGCAAGGCCTGAACCCTGTGGCATTGGCTGAGCTGGCCGCTCAATGACTCAAGCGCTGGCGACAGGGTCAAGGTGCTCATGCCGTCACAGCAGCATTCGGGGCGATTTTCATCAAGGCGTAGCGAGGCTCTGCTGTCTGCTCATCTGTTAATCCAGCAAATACACCACCCTCGCCATAAGCCAGAACGTACTCTAAATCACTCAGAATCCGCTGGCGCTGTACCAGCAAGGCACTGGGTGCATCCGGGGTTGGCTTACTCATCTCGCCGATATGCAGCAGGTAAAAACGCAACACCCTGGCTCCTGCGGGGCGGGGGTTGTTGCTGGCGAAAACATCACCAGGAATGGAATCCAGCCCCTGCGCATCTTTTCTACTTGTGGACACAAGATAGTCGTACCCCTTCCAATGAAACTGAAAGTCTTTTTCAAACCGTGCATCGAAGTCGCCGGGCTCCGACCCTCTAGCCTCGGGACGAATCACGCGAAGAAAAATATCCTGTTCACGATCAATCGCCCAGTCATCCTGGGGGTTGATCATGAAAAGTGGCTTTTCAAAATCAGCCAGTCGATAGCGCTCCCGATCTTCAGGCGAAATGTATTCGTTCACGAAAGCCATGGCAATGCTCCTTGGGGGCTTTACGATCTTGGGGATTGTAGGATTCAATCAGCACCAGGAGGTGCACCTCATGATCCACTTGTTGGCGAGTCAGCCGCTCGCAGTTGCGATGCGACCGCTTTGCCGGTGCCCAGCCAGAGGCTGAGTGCCGATCCAGCCAGCTGTTCCAGGGGAATCACGCCGGCTCTGGAGGGTGAGAGGTATGACGTTATCGTCATTCGCTTCCTGGGCGCGGGCTGGAGGTTGGCCATGGAAACCGATTCAGAGCAGCACGTGGGTACCGCCCCGCAGGGCAAAGCCGCCAGGCAGCAGGAGCTGGAATTCCACTCCGCTGGTGCCGATGGTGTTGCCCTCCAGCAGGCCGATGCCGTTGACCACCGTGTAGCGCAGCTGACCGGGGGAGCGGAAGGCGGCGGTGCCGATCCAGCTGAAGGCCTGATTACCGGATTTGGCGAGGTTGGCATCGAGCCGGCTGAGGTCGAGGCGGTCGTCGGCCTGGAAATCGAGGATCCAGTCGCAGGCATCGGTGCCGTTGCCGATCTCCACTTCGCTGCGATAAAGAAACTGATCGGCGCCCGGGCCGCCGCTGTGGCGGTCGGCACCGGCGCTGCCCCAGATCAGGTCATTGCCCTCGCCGCCCTGGAGGGCGTTGGGTCCGGCTGAGCCGGTGAGGGTGTCGGCGAAGCGGGAGCCCGTGAGGTTTTCGAAGCCCGAGATCGTGTCTGTGCCGGCGCCGCCGGTGGCCTGGGGGGTGGTGAGGGCCAGGTTCACCGTCACCCCCGCCGTGGCGCCGATGTAGGAGATCAGATCGACAGCGCTGCCGTGGCTGCCGCCCTGGAGGCTGTCGTCGCCGCTGCCGCCATCGATCGAGTCGTCGCCTGCGCCGCCATCCACCGAGTCGTTGCCAGCTCCGACATCCACCCAGTCGTTGCCAGCGCCGGCTTCGATGGTGTTGGCGGCGGCATTGCCGCGCAGCTGGTCGGCGCCGGGGCTGCCGACCAGGTGTTCGACACCCGCCAGTTTGTCACGTCCCGCCGCCCCAGTGTCCTGGGCGGTGTCGAGGGAGAGATCAACGGACACGCCGGCGGTCGCCGAGGCATAGGACGCCGTGTCGCTGCCTGCTCCCCCCTGAAGCAGGTCGTCCCCCGAACCGCCAATCAGGGTGTCGTTACCTTCCCCGCCATCGAGCTGGTCGTTGCCGTCACGGCCCTCGAGTTGGTCGTTGCCCGCCAGGCCATGCATGAAGTCGTTGTCGGCGGAGCCGATCAGGTTGTTGGCGTCAGCACTGCCCTGGTAAACATTGGACACAAGGGCCAGCATCTGTTCAGCGTAAAACATGGTATGGCTGGCGAAGAAATAGAAGACACGCACCGGATTTCTGAGATTCAAGGGCGTGTTTTGCCAGAAGAAACCTTGAATCGTGACCGAGTCAGCGCTGGCCGCAAAGCTGATGACCAGATCATCTGCTGAACGGCGGTAGCTGGCTTCACTGGGAAGGATCGAATGATCAAACCACAGTGTGCCGGAGCTGGAAGGCATTGCAAACAGCGCATCTGCCACGATCACGTCATGGCCATGCCCGCGGCGGAAGTGAAAATGATTCAATCCCAGCCCACCAAGCAAGCGATCATTGCCCAAGCCGCCATAGAACGTATCATCACCATCTCCACCATCAAGGGTATCGTTTCCCATGTTGCCGTAGAGGCGATCGTTGCCGGCGTATCCATACATCAGATCATCAAGTTCTGTGCCCATCACCTCATCATTTCCAGGTCCGCCCACGGTCAATCTGCGGGTCAGCTCCACCACATCCCAGGTTGTGCCATCGGCAAAACGAACGGCCTGCAGCGGATTGCGGGCCTGAAACGGAGTGTCAAGCAGCAGAAAATCCCTGATGCGGATCAGATCACCTGTACGGGGAATACTGAGGAGCAGGTTACTGGGTTGCACGCTGATGATATCGCGATCGCGGCTGACCCTGACATCCGCAGGGCTGATGCCGACATCAAAAAGCAGGATGTCACGATCACCTGGCAGCAGATCAATCGCCGTACTGATCGTGTCCTGACCGTCACCGACGGCAAAAAAGATCAAATCGCTGCCGCGGCCGCCATCCAGCCAGTCATTGCCCTTGCCGCCGTTGAGCGTGTCATTGCCTGAGTCACCGTACAGGGTGTCGTTATGCTCGTTGCCTTGCAGGCTGTCGGTGCCATTGCCACCGTAGAGCAAGTCATTGCCGCTGCCACCATTGAGCATGTCGTCGCCCGCCTGGCCATAGACGGTGTCATGGCCATCGCCCCCGTTGATCGTGTCCGCCGTGGGATAGCCGTACAGGATATCGTTGCCTGCGGTGGATGAGAGCACCCTGGTCTTGATGCTGGCCACGTCCCATACCGTGCCATCGGAGAACCGGAGGTTCTCGACAACGAAGCTCGAGGCCCCCTCGGCGTTGAAGTAGCGAAGCACGCGCAAGCTGTCATCGCTGCCGGTCAAGCGGATGAGCAGGTCATCGGACTGCCGAGTGAGCATCACGCCGGTAGTGGCGATACCCACTGCAAACAGGATGGTGTCGGCATTGGTTCCGACCGCTTCGCCGTCGTTGTTGTCGATGGTGTCCTGACCTGAGCCCGTGCTCAAGACATAGGTGTCGGCACCCGTGCCGCCGCTGAGGGAGTCGTTGCCGCTGCCACCATCGAGCGTGTCGTTGCCTGCGTCGCCAAGCAGAATGTCATTGTGCTCGTTGCCTTGGAGGCTGTCGTTGCCGTTGCTGCCGTAGAGCAAGTCGTTGCCGCTGCCACCATGGAGCGTGTCGTTGCCCGCTTGACCATCGACGGTGTCATGGCCATCGCCCCCGCTGATGATGTCCGCCGTGATGTAGCCGAACAGGGTGTCATTGCTCGCGGTTGAGATCAACACCTTGTTCTTGATCGTGGCCACATCCCAAACCGTACCGTCGCCAAACCTGAGGTTCTCCACCGCATAGCACGACTCCCCATCAAAGAGGAAGTAGCTCTGCACGCGTAGGCTGTCGTCAGTGTCGGACAGGCTGATGATCAGGTCGGTTGACTCACGAATCAGCCTCACGCCGTTGGTGGCGATGCCCGCAGCAAGCTGGATCGTATCGGCATTGGTGCCAACGGCATATTCCTCATAGTTGGAGATGGTGTCCTGATCTGAGCCCTTGGCAAAGACGTAGGTGTCGGCACCCGCGCCACCGCTGAGGTAGTCGTTGCCGCTGCCACCATCGAGCGTGTCGTTGCCCGCGTCACCGTACAGAAAGTCTTTATGCTCGTCTCCTTGCAGCTTGTCGTGGCCGTAGCCGCCGTGAACAACGTCGGTACCAGTGCCGCCTTCGAGCACATCATCTCCCGCTTGGCCATCAACAATGTCATGGCCGTCGCCCCCGTTGATGGTGTCCGCCGTGGCATAGCCGTACAGGGTGTCGTTGGCTGCGGTGGAGGTAATGAGCTTGGTCTTGATGGTGACCACATCCCACACCGTGCCGTCAGCAAACCTGAGGTTCTCCACCACGCAGCTCGACGCCCCATCGCTGTTGAAGTAGCGCAGCACGCGCAGGCTGTCATCGCTGCCGGTCAAGCGGATGATCAAGTCATTTGACTCACGGGTGAGCGTAACGTCGGTGGTGGCGATGCCCGCAGCCAGCAGGATGGTGTCGGGATTGGTGCCGACCAGTTCGCCGTCGTCGTTGTCGATGGTGTCCTGGCCGGAGCCCCTGTTCAAGAAGTAAGTGTCGGCACCCCCGCCACCGCTGAGGAAGTCGTTACCGCTCTTACCCAGCAGGATGTCATTGCCATCGCGTCCGTAAAGGCTATCCGCACCAGTCGTCCCCACTAATAAATCCCGCCGCAAGGTGCCGTTGA
>JBIKTO010000317.1:0-3783 GCA_044348065.1 Cyanobium sp. | reverse complement strand
GCGCGCCTGGATGGCTCCCGCCGACCAGCCGCACGAAAACTTCGTCTTCCCTGAAGAGGTTCTGCCCCGTGGAAACGCCCTTTAATTCCGGTCTGATTTCTGTCGGGGGCAAGGACCTCGACTCCACCGGCTACGCCTGGTGGGCTGGCAACGCACGTCTCATTAACCTCTCTGGTCGTCTGCTGGGCGCCCACGTGGCGCACGCCGGTCTGATGGTGTTCTGGGCCGGCGCCATGATGCTGTTCGAGGTGAGCCACTTCACCTTCGATAAGCCCATGTATGAGCAGGGCCTGATCCTGTTCCCCCACGTGGCCACTCTTGGCTATGGCGTGGGTCCCGGCGGTGAGGTCACCGACCTCTATCCGTTCTTTGTGGTGGGCGTGCTGCACCTGATCAGTTCCGCCGTGCTCGGCCTCGGTGGTCTGTACCACGCCCTGCGCGGTCCTGAGATTCTGGAGAATTACTCCAACTTCTTCTCCCAGGATTGGCGGGACAAGAACCAGATGACCAACATCATCGGTTACCACCTGATCCTGCTCGGGGTCGGCGCCCTGCTGCTGGTCTTCAAGGCCATGTTCTTCGGTGGCGTCTATGACACCTGGGCACCCGGTGGCGGTGATGTTCGCCTGATCTCCAACCCCACCCTCTCGCCGGCGGTGATCTTCGGCTATCTCACCCGCGCCCCCTTCGGAGGTGAAGGCTGGATCATCGGCGTCGACTCGATGGAGGACATCATCGGTGGCCACATCTGGATCGGCCTGATCTGCATCTTCGGCGGCATCTGGCACGTCATCACCAAGCCCTTCGGCTGGGTGCGTCGCGCCTTCATCTGGAATGGTGAGGCCTACCTGAGCTACAGCCTGGGCGCCCTGAGCCTGATGAGCTTCGTGGCCTCGGCCTACATCTGGTTCAACAACACCGCCTATCCCTCGGAGTTCTACGGCCCCACCAACGCCGAAGCCTCCCAGGCCCAGAGCTTCACCTTCCTGGTGCGCGACCAGCGCCTGGGCGCCAACATCGGTTCGGCCATGGGCCCCACCGGTCTCGGCAAATACCTGATGCGCTCCCCTTCAGGCGAAATCATCTTCGGTGGTGAAACGATGCGCTTCTGGGATTTCCGCGGTCCCTGGCTTGAGCCCCTGCGCGGTCCCAACGGCCTGTCCCTGGACAAACTCCAGAACGACATCCAGCCCTGGCAGGTGCGCCGTGCGGCCGAGTACATGACCCACGCGCCGAATGCCTCCATCAACTCGGTGGGCGGCATCATCACGGAGCCCAACTCCGTGAACTACGTGAACATCCGCCAGTGGCTGGCCTCCACGCAATTCGTGCTGGCCTTCTTCTTCCTGGTGGGTCACCTCTGGCATGCCGGCCGCGCCCGCGCCGCCGCCGCCGGTTTCGAGAAGGGCATCGACCGTAAGGCCGAACCCACACTGGCCATGCCCGATCTCGACTGAACGATCGCGCCATCACGCCTCCCCTCACCCCGCCCTCGGCGGGGTTTTTTCATGGGGCACCACCAGACCGGCGCCGGATAAGGTGCCCAGGGGTTCACCACATGTCATGAAGCCTGCAACGACCGCCTACCCCGCGCTGCTGGCCGCTTTGGCACTTTCACCGCTTGCTCTGCCGATGGCAAGCCAGGCCGGCAGCGCGATCGACATCAACGACCCTGGTGTGGTCTGCGACGCGGGCGATCAGCTCTGCTACAACCAATCCGGGCTGAGCGTCGAAGCCACGCGCCGCACGTTCGGCCGCTCCAGTGCCGAAAAAGCGCGTGAGCTGATCCGCCGAGGCGAACGGGGCCGCACCTTCAAGCTCAGCAACGGTGTCGCCTGTGATGTGAACGCCCGCACCTGCTGGGACGACGGCTGGAAGCGGCGCAACATCTCGGGGAAGCTGACTCGCCATCTGTTCGGCTCAGGCTCCCAGGGCTCCTGGTCGAGCGCGAGCTCGCCGAGCTGGAATGACGGTTGGGGTGGGGGAACCAGCGGCTACACCGCCGACTGCCTGCTGCGGCGCGGCGGCCGCACCCTTTTTCAGGGGAGCTGCGAGCTGCAGGAGCAGAACAACGGGCGCGAGCGGCGCTTCATCGCCACGATGCGCAATGGCCCCCGCTACGTCTTCCAGAACCGGGGTGGCGATGTTTCGATCAGCGATGGCACCGGTGGCAGCTGGCCGGTGCAATACCGGGACTACGGGCGGGCGGCGGTGTTCCGCTGGGCGGACATGAGCCTGGAGACCCGCCAGGGCCAAGGGGCCTACGGCGGCTCCTCCAACAACCGCAACCGCACCCTGGAAGAGGTTCTCCGCCAGTTGTTCAACTAGGTCGGAGCCGACGGGGCCGGGGCCAGCCAGCGGCGCAGCAGCGGCAGGCTCAGGCCGATCACGTTGCTGTAGCAGCCCTCGATCCTCTCCACCAGAGCCCCGCCCCGGCCCTCCAGCGCGAATCCGCCCGCACAGGCCAGTGGTTCCCCCGTAGCGACGTAAGCCGCAATCTCCTCGGGGCTGAGGGCCGCGAAGAGCACCCGCGTGCTCACCGTTTCGAGCCTGGCCGCCTCGCCGGCCGCCAGCAGGCAGTGACCGGTGTGCAGCTCCGCCCAGGCACCCGCCATCCGCCGCCAGCGGGCGCTGGCCTCCTCCGCATCCACCGGCTTGCCGAACACCTCGCCCTCGAAAAGCAGCAGGGAGTCGCAGCCGAGCACCGCAGCGCCATCCCCGGCCACGGCGTCGGCCACGGCGCGGGCCTTCGCCTCCGCCAGCCTGAGCACCAGCCGGCGGGGATCCCCATCCTGGAAGCTGTCCTCATCAACGCCGCTGACCCGCACCCGGTGGGGGATGGCGGCCTGCACCAGCAGGCGGCGGCGGGCGGGGGAGGCGGAAGCGAGCACCAGCATCAATGGCGTCCCGGTTCCCCCCATTCGAGCCGATCGGTCGCCCGACACAATGGGGTGATGACCTCCAGCGGCGCCGACAGCGGGATCAGCGTGGCCGAGCCGGCGCTGCGCCGCGCTGGCCACTCCCTGCGCTGCCTGCCCTTCCGCCGCGCCTTCTACGAGGAGGTGGACGCCCGGGCGATCAGCGCCAGCGAACTCTGCGCCCGGCCGGACTGGCCGCTGCTGGTGTTCGCCCCCTTCGGTCCGGAGCGGGCCGAAGCCCACTTCCGCTGGCTGATCCGTCTGGGGGTGTTGCGCCGCGAAGTGGACGGCCAGGGGCTCACCGAGCGGGTGCGCCTCACCCCGATGGGCCGCGGCCTGCTGGGCCGCTGGCCCGGCGAGGTGCCACGGGCGGGCCTGCGGGAGCGGATCCGGGAGACCTTCCGGCGCCACCGGCCGCGCTCCTGATGGCCGCTGCCGACTCCCATCCCCCCGCCTGCATGGTGCTGGGCACCAGCAGCGGCGCGGGCAAGTCGTTGATGACCGCGGCCCTCTGCCGGGTGCTGCGGCGCCGGGGCGAAACGCCCGTGCCCTTCAAAGGGCAGAACATGAGCCTCAACGCCTGGGTGGATGAGGCCGGTGGCGAGATGGCCTACTCCCAGGCCCTGCAGGCCTGGGCGGCGGAGCTCGAGCCGGTGGCGGCGATGAATCCGGTGCTGCTCAAGCCCCGCGGCGACCACACCAGCGAGGTGATCCATCTGGGGCGCTCGGTCGGCACCGCCCGGGCCGAGCACTACTACCGCGATTGGTTTCGGCCCGGCTGGGCCGCGATCCGCGGGGGCCTCGAAAGCCTGCGCCGCGATCACCCGGGGGGGCGACTGGTGCTCGAGGGGGCGGGCAGTCCGGT
>JBIKTO010000316.1:0-3787 GCA_044348065.1 Cyanobium sp. | reverse complement strand
CTGGGCTGGCCACGACCCCTCCGCCTGCGCCGGGGTCGACGAGGTGGGTCGGGGCGCCCTGTTCGGCCCGGTGTTCGCGGCCGCCGTGGTGCTCCCCGCCGCGGCCCTCGTGCCCCTCGCGGCCGCCGGCCTCACGGACAGCAAGAAGCTCAGTCCCCGCCGCCGGGCCCAGTTGGTGCCGCAGATCCACAGCCTGGCCCAGGGCTGGGGGATCGGCCAGGCCAGCGCCGCGGAGATCGATCGCCATGGCATCCGGGCCGCGACCGAGCTGGCGATGCGGCGCGCCCTCAGCCGACTGGCCCAGCCGCCGGCCCTGGTGATCGTCGACGGGGTGCTGGCCTTGCGCGGCTGGAGCGGTCCCCAGATCTGCCTGCCGAAGGGCGACAGCCGCTGCGCCGCCATCGCCGCCGCCAGCGTTCTGGCCAAGCAGGAGCGCGATGGCCTGGTGCGACGCCTGGCCCTGCGCTGGACGGGTTACGGCCTGGAGCGGCACGTGGGCTATGGCACGGCCGAGCACCGCGCGGCCCTGGCGCGGCTTGGGCCCACCCCCCTGCACCGACTCAGCTTTCTGGGTGGGCTTGGCACCAGCCCTGGAAATCCCCCACCAGCTGCTTGCCCACCCGCGTCCGGATCCCCAGCAGGATGCCGCTGAGCACGGAGCGACCGGTGGCCTCCAGCACCTTCGCCGGAATCACGCGGAGCAGGGCGGGCCGACTCACCGACACCGCCAGGCAAGCTTCCCCCGCCAACCCCTCCGGCTCAGGAGCCAGCCAGGAATCCAGGGTGAGCTGGAAGTCCTCCACCAGACCCAGACCCTCCAGCTGGCAGTCGAGGGCGCAGAGTTCCAGCCGGTCGCTGTTGTGGCGCACCTGCAGCTCCACGATCGGCTGGATCTCCAGCTGGAACACCTTCACGTGGGTGACCGAGTAGCGGTAGAGGCCTGGCCCCAGCGGCTCCAGCTGGCTCGGATCCAGCAGGGCCTCCACCACCCGGCGCTCCTCACCGAGGTAAGCGGACAATCGCTGGGCGTTCTCCACCACCGGAAGCGTGAGCTGCTGACTGGCGCTGAACACCAGGGGCATGGCCAGCGGCCGACAGGGCATGATCCTATCGATCCGCCTTTCCTGAGCGCTTCGCCATGCGCCTTGCCTTTCTCGGTCCCGTGGGCACCTACGGGGAGCGGGCCGCCCGCCGGCTGGCGGCGCTCACCGGCCAGGCCGACGCCGAGCTGGTGCCGCAGCAGAGCATCCGCGCCGTGATTCAATCCCTCGCCTCAGGGCGCTGCGAGGGGGCGGTGGTGCCGGTGGAGAACTCGGTGGAGGGGGGCGTCAGCGCCACCCTCGACGCCCTCTGGGAGCACCCCGACCTGAGCGTGGAGCGGGCTCTGGTGCTGCCGATCCGCCACGCCCTGGTGGGCAGCGGGCCGCTCGAGGGCATCAGCGAGGTGCTCTCCCATCCCCAGGCCCTCGCCCAGTGCGGCCAATGGCTGGGCGATCACCTGCCCCAGGCCCTGCAACTGCCCACCAACTCCACAGCGGAGGCGGCGCGCATGGTGCGGGGCAGCCGCTTCCGGGGCGCGATCGCCTCCCCCGAAGCGGCCGCGGAGCATGAGCTGCAGGTGCTGGCCTACCCGATCAACGATGTGCCCGGCAATTGCACCCGCTTCCTGCTGCTCGGCCGCGGGCCCCGCTCCCAGGAGGGCCCCCTGGCCAGCCTTGCCTTCTCGCTCCACTCCAACCAACCCGGGGCCCTGCTGGAGGCCCTCACCTGCTTCGCCCGGCAGGAGCTGAACATGAGCCACATCGAATCGCGACCGTCGAAGCGGGAGATGGGCGAATACGTGTTCTTTGTCGATCTCGAGCTGCCGGCCGGTCCGGCGCCGCTGGAGGGGGCTCTGCGGGATCTCAGGCCGCTCTGCGAGCATCTGGCTTTGTTCGGGGCCTATCCCCTCGACGACCTTGCGGGGGAGGAGGGAGCCAGCGGCGTCGACACCCCGGCCGGCGGCACCGCCTCAACCTGAAGGCCCCGGCTGCCGCGGAACACCCCGAACCGCATCAGGCCGCTGCGGAAGGCCCAATCCATCAGCAGCAGGGTGGGGGTCTCCCGCAGGCCCTGCAGCACCGCCTTCGGCCCCAGGCCCAGCACCGCCTGGGGTCGCCGCAGACCCTCCAGGATCGAATCCCGCCAGGAGGGCAGCATGGCGTCGCTCCAGTCGGCCGTCTCCACCGACATGCCACCGGACCAGGCGCTGCGCTCCAGGTGGCGGCGCAGGCCGGCGATGCTGGCGAATTCCGGGTGGGCCCATTGGTCGAGCAGCTGGCGCATCACCAGCCGCTCCAGGCCGTTCATCTCACCGTCAGCGGGATCGCGGCGGTTCCAGTCCGCCACCACCAGCCGCCCACCCGGGCGGAGCACCCGCAGCAGCTCATCGGCGTAGCGCTGCTTGTCAGGCATGTGGGGCCCGGCCTCCACGCTCCAGACGGCATCAAACCCCCCAGCCGCCCCCCCCTCCGGCAGGTCCAGATCCAGGGCATCCATCACCTCGAAGCGGCAGCGTTCCGCCAGAGCGGGCGGGGTGAGCTCGCGGGCGCGGGCGATCTGGGCCGGGCTGATGCTGATCGCCAGCACCTCAAAGCCGTAGTCGCGGGCCAGGATGCGGGCGCTGCCGCCGATGCCGCAGCCCACATCCAGCAGGCGGGAGCCCTTCGGCAAGCGGTCCAGACCGCTCCAGCGCACCAGCTCGTGCACGAAGTCGCTCTTGGCCTGGCGGAAATCGCGGCGGCGGGGCGGATCGCCGTAGTGGCCGAGATGCACGTGGTCGCCCCAGAGGCGCTCCAGCAGGCGATCCTCGGTCCAGGCGTCATAGGCCTGGGAAACCGAAGCGGAACTGCTGTAGCGCCGGTTGCGGCGGAACCAGAGGGCGGCGGCTCCAGCCAGGGCGGCGACGGCCAGGGCAGCAGCCACCGGGCCGGAAGGAGGCGAGAAAGCCATCGGTGCCGTCAGTCCTCAGGGCCGCTGGGCTCTCCGCTCTCCTCGTCCTGACTGGAGAAGGTGTCCTTGAGGACGGTGCGGGCGGCCAGCTGGCGGCGGGTCTGGTCGAGCAGGTCGAATTCCTGGCGCAGCCGCTCCCCGGTGTCGGTGATCTCCAGCAGGGCCTGCTGGTGGTCGGCCACCGGTCCGCCGAGGTGGGCACCGATCCAGAAGGACAGCTCCCGGGGCAGATCCGGCAGATCGCTGGGCAGGGTTGTGGGCTTGCCGATCAGCTTGCCGGTGAGCTCCACCACATCGCGCAGGGCCTGGCTCACCTCAAGGGTGAGATCGGCGAGGCTGTCGTGATCGTCGTGGATCTGGTCCTCGATCCAGCTCACCATCGCCACACGGAAGGGGGCGTCGCGAACGATGTCGAGCACACGGAAACGCTGCTGCCCCAGGGTGACGATGTTGCTGCGGTCGTCGTCCTGGGTCTGGCAGTGGAGGATCTCGGCACAGCAGCCAACCTCAGCCATGCGCTGCTGGCGGGGGTCCCAACGCACCACCCCAAACCGGCGATCCTCAGCCATCACCGTGCTCAGCATCATGCGGTAGCGCGGCTCGAAGATATGCAATGGCAGCACCTCCTGGGGGAAGAGCACCACATCGGGAAGCGGGAAGAGGGGCAGTTCCCGGACGGCCAGATCACTCACGGATGCAGCGTGCCGAACGGCCGCGGGAGAGGATCTGGGGGATCTGCGGGGGCCAGAGCGGCGGTCGCAATGGGAGGGGTGGAAGGTGGCCTGATCCTAGGCAG
>JBIKTO010000315.1:0-3807 GCA_044348065.1 Cyanobium sp. | reverse complement strand
CACGGGCATCCTCACCGCCGAGCTGGGCAGCGCGGTGGCCCGGCGGCGCGATGGCGACGGCACCCAGCCCAGCGAAGGCTCCGCCAAGGCGGAGTCCCGCTGCCCCCACTGCGGCGGGCCCCTCTGAGCTCGGCCGCCGGGTCGCCCGCCTCAGAAGCCGAGGTTGCGGCCACCGTCGACGGCGATCACCTGGCCGTTCACGTAGCTGCCGCTGGTGGCCAGATACAGCACGCAGGCCGCCACGTCGGCGGGCGACCCTTCGCGGCGCAGGGGGATGCGCTCGAGGATCGAGCGGTCCCACGACACCTGGTCCAGCTCGTCGGGCCGCAGCACCGGCCCCGGCGCCACGCCGTTCACACGGATCTCCGGCCCCAGCTCCCGCGCCATGGCGTAGGTGAGCATCTGCAGGCCGGCCTTGGCGGCGCAATACAACGGGAACCCCCCCAGCGGCCGGCGGGCGTGGATGTCCACGATGTTGACGATCAGCCCCTGGCGCCGCCTCAGCCAGGGGAGGGCCGCCTGGCTCAGGAACAGCGGCGCCTTGAGGTTGCTGCCCACCAGTTCGTCCCAGTCGGCTTCGCCGATGGCCCCGAGGGCGGTGGGCCGGAAGCTGGAGGCGTTGTTCACCAGCAGGTCGAGGCCATCGAAGGCGGCGGCCGCCGCCGGCACCAGGGCATCCCGCTCCTCGGCCCGCAGCAGATCGGCCTGGCAGAGGGCGGTGCTGCCCGATCGCTGGCCCTCCAGGTGCTGCGCCAGCCGCTGGGCCGCTTCGGCGGAGCGGCCGTAATGGATCACCACGTTGGCGCCAGCCCCGTGCAACTGCTCGACGATGGCGGCCCCCACCCGCTTGGCAGCGCCGGTGACCAGGGCGACGCGACCGGCCAGGGGCAGGGGGGAAGGACGCATGGCCGCGCAGGCAGGCCCCTCACTCTGCGCCCCCCCGGGGCCGCACCCCCAGAAATACCAACAGCGTGGTATCGCCAAAGTGAGAGCCCGCAAAGAAAATTCAGATGCCGTTCAGCGAAATTTGGCAATGGTGAGCTTCCGCTTCGGCCCTTACTGTCTGTCCTCGGATCAGACCCTCTGGTGCCGAGGCCGCCTCGTGCCCCTCGCCCCCATGCAGCGCCGCCTGCTGGCTTGCCTCTGTGAACACCGGGGCCGGGTGATCAGCAAGAACGAGCTGATCGAGAAGGTATGGGGCCACACCAGTGCCAGCGAGATCAGCCTGGCCCGCACCGTGCACGGGCTGCGCCGCAAGCTGGCCGATCCGGGTCTGGGCCGCGACCTGATCCAGACCGTCTATGGCCACGGCTACGTGTTCACCCAGCCGGTGGAGCCGCTGCCCGCCGATGCCGACGCCATGCGCCTGAGCCAGGAAGTCAGCCTCGTGTCCTGAAGGGCGCTGCGGTTCGCAATCCAGCACCGCCCGGGCGGAACGGTCCCCATCGCTACCGGAGGCCTCCCCCAGCGCCCATAGCTTGACCATCTCGCCGCCATGGCTGGGATGGCTACGAAGCGCTTCTTTCTCGAACTGGATCCCCCCCAGCAGGCGATGGCCACATGGCCCCACGTGGTGATCGTGGGTGGTGGCTTCGCCGGGCTGAGGGCCTGCCACCTGCTCAGCCATCAGCCGGTGCGAGTCACCCTGATCGACAAGCGCAACTTCAATCTTTTCCAGCCCCTCCTCTACCAGGTGGCCTCGGGTCTGGTGTCCGAAGCCGATGTGGCCTCGCCCCTGCGCCAGATGGTGGGCCAGGCCCCCAACGTTCAGATCCTGCTCGGGGAGGTGGTGGACATCGATCCCCAGGCGCGCGAGATCGTCTTCCACGACCACCGCTACCGCTACGACCGGCTGCTGCTGGCCAGCGGTTCCGGCAGCAGCTACTTCGGCCGGGAGGAATGGCGCCCCCTGGCGCCGCCGATGAAGATCCTGGAGCACGCCGATGAGATCCGCCGCCGTCTGCTGATGGCCCTGGAGGAGGCGGAGCAGACCCGCGATCCAAGCCGCCGCCGCTTCCTGCAGACAGCCGTGGTGATCGGTGCCGGGCCCTCCGGCTGCGAGCTGGCCGGCTCGCTGATCGAGCTGATGCAGCGGGCCGTGCGGCGCGATTTCAAGCAGCTGCGCGCCGAGGATTGCCGGGTGGTGCTCGTCGACCTCGTCGACCGGGTGCTGCCGACGATGCCCAACCCGCTCTCCGCCGCCGCCGCGGCCTACCTGGAGCGGGCGGGGGTGGAGCTGACGCTGGGGGCGCGGGTGGAGGAAATCGCCGCCGGGGAGGTGCGTCTGCGCAGCCTGGAGGGGGAGCGGCGGCTGGAGGCCGCCACCATCTGCTGGACCGCCGGGGTGCGGGCCTCCCGCCTCGGAAGGTTGCTGGCGGAGCGCTGCGGCTGCGCGGTCGACCGCGGCGGCCGGCTGGAGGTGGAGGCCGACTTCTCGATCCCCGGCCACCCGGAGATTCGCGCCGTCGGCGACCTCTGCTGCTACCGGCACACCGCCGATGGCAGCCCCCTCCCGGGCATGGCCGGCCCGGCGGTGCAGGCGGGGGGCTGGGTGGCTCGCGACATCCTGGCCGGGCTGCGGGGGGAAGCGATCGCCCCCTTCCGCTGGACCGACCTGGGCAGCATGGCGGTGATCGGCCCCTGGTACGCCGTCGCCGACCTGCGGGGCTGGCATGTCACCGGCCTGGCGGGCTGGATCCTCTGGGCCCTGGCCCACCTGGCCTTCATCCCCGACACCGAGAACCGCATCGCCCTGTTCAGCAAGTGGATGTGGCAGATCGCCACCCGCCAGCGCACGGCGTTGCTGATCACCGGCCGCCCGGATCAGCATCTCGGGGTGGACGTGGGGCTGACCCGGGCGGAGCAGGGCGAGGCCAGCGCCGCCGAGGCGGTGGACGGCGTTGCGGCGGCCTGAAGGCCGACGAGCCCTCCCACTCGGTGGTGAGCCGGCTGATCAGCACCCCCATCACCACCGCGATGTAGAGGGGGCCGGCGATGCTGAGCATCAGGCTCGTGAGCTGGGCCAGCGGTTGAACCGGAATGATGTCGCCATAGCCGACCGTGGTGAGGCTGACGAAGGCGAAATAATTGATGCGCATGAAGTTGCGCTCCCAGGTCAGCGTCAGCGGCGCGGCATTGACGAGGCTGCCGCCGCGCATCATCGGATCGCTGCCATCGAGGGCGCTGCGGAAGCTGCCCGGGTTGAACGACTCGATCACGCACAGCAGCAGACCCCCGCAGATCCCGAGCAGCAGATAGCCCGCCAGAGCGCCGCTCAGCACCTGCCGGCTTACCCACCGCTCCTGGGCCAGGGCGCTCACCAGCCGCACCAGCGTCCAGAGGTAGAAGAGGCTGAAGCTCACCGCCAGCAGGCCGGCGCTGAAGAACACATGCTGCGGCGCCAACACCCAATAGGCCTTGGCGAGCATCGCCGCCAACCCCAGGCCGCGGTAGAGGAAATCCTGCCCCCGTGGCACCCCGCCCGCCAGGTTGCCCCCCAGCTCCAGCAGCACCATCAGTGTCAGCAGCTGGTAGCCCGGGAAGATCAGAAACGACCACCGGCCCGGCAACACCAGGGTGGCCATCAGCAACAGACAAACCACCAGCAGGTGGCGGTAGAAGCGATGGCGACGGCGCTCCAGGGCCTGCGGGCGGATCGCCATATGGACCAGCGGCAGACCCCAGGCTAGGGACGGTTTCCCGACTCCACCCAAACCCCTGCAGCGGCGCGCGGAGCGGCGATACTGCGCCAGCAAAAACAGATGGGCGGGGAATGGCCTCCCGAAGCGAACGCAAGATCAGCTTCCT
>JBIKTO010000314.1:0-3825 GCA_044348065.1 Cyanobium sp. | reverse complement strand
GCAGCGACCTCCCGCTCTGGCAGGTGAATCCCTTCTCCAACCCCTGGCTGCTCTGGGCGGTGCTGCTCACCTCGGCCCTGCAGCTCGCCCTGCTCTACGTTCCGTTCCTCTCCAACTTCTTCGGCACCACTCCCCTGTCCCTGAGTGATCTGGGCCTCTGCGTGGGGGTGAGCGTGCTGTTCTTCTTCTATCTCGAACTGGAGAAGGTGGTGCGCCTGATGCGGCGCCGCAACCACAGTGATGCCTGAATCCGGCCGATGAACGACCTGGTCACGGCGGTGCCGCGCCTGCTTGGGGAAGCCGCCGAAGCCAGTCCCCTGCTGGGCTACGCGGCCATCGCCCTGGCGATGCTGCTGGAGACGGTGGTGGCCCCGATGCCGGCGGAGCTGATCCTGCCGTTCTCCGGCTTCCTGGTGCATCAGGGGCGCCTGCAGCTGGTGCCGGTGATCCTGGCGGGGGTGGTGGGCAGCGTGCTGGGGGCCTGGTGCTGGTATGGCCTGGGGCGACTGGTGAACGAGCGGCGGCTGGAGCGCTTCGCCGCACGCCACGGCAGCTGGCTGGGCTTCAGCCCCGCCACCCTGGCCGCCAGCCGCCGCTGGTTCAACCACCACGGGGTGGCCGTGGTGTTCTGGGGCCGGATCATCCCCGGGGTGCGCACCTTTGTGTCCGTGCCGGCCGGCATCGAATTGATGCCCCAGCCCTCCTTCCTGGCCTGGACCGCCGCCGGCAGCCTGCTCTGGGTGTCGGCCCTCACCCTGGCCGGCCTGGGCCTGGGGGCCAATTACAGGCGGGTGATGGCCCTGCTGGAGCCGATCGCCGGGGTGCTGATCGGCGGGCTGGTGAGCCTGGCGGCGGGGGCGCTGCTGCTCTGGCTATGGCGGCGGCGCTGAGGCTCAGCCCTCCGATTCCTGGCCGGCCTGCTCCCGTTCCGGAGGCGGGGAGCGCAGATCGTGGAGGGTGGAGAGGGTGAACACCACGGCGCCGGTGAGCACCAGGGCGAGGAGGGTGACCAGGCTGGCCAGCCGGCGGCGGCTCCAGGCCGGCTCCGCAGCCCCGTTGATCGGTCGGTTGCAGGCCGTGCACACCAGGCGGTTGGAGCGGCCCCAGCTGCCCTCCCCTTCCCGGGAGATCATGTGGCAGCCGCAGTGGGGACAGGCCATCGGCGGAGCCGCTGCTTGGCCCAATCTCCCACCGCCCGGAACGATCAGCCCTGCTTCTGGCCCCGATCACACTTTCCTTCGTTACGCTCCGCGCCAACGCCAGGTTCCTGCCTCTAGCCTTCGCGGCCACGTGTTCTCTTGAACACCCCCTCCCGGCGCCCATGAATCTGCTGCTCGCACAGACGGCCTGGCTGGTCCCCCTCTACCCGCTGGTGGCCTCGCTGCTGTCGCTGTGCTGGTCGCCCGGTCTGATCTCCCGCACCGGACCCCGGCCCTGCGGCTACGTGAACCTGCTGATGGTGAGCGTGGCCTTCCTGCACAGCGCCCTCGCCCTGGTGGCCCTGCACTCCAACTCCACCGCCGGATCGGCGGCCATCTACCGGCCCCTCACCTTCGGCTGGACCTGGCTGCACACCGCCGGCCTGCGGATCGGCTTCGACGGACTGATCACCGAGCCGGCCCTGATCGCGATGACCGTGATCACCGGCCTGCACGTGCTGGTGCAGATCTATTCAATCGGCTATCTGGAGATGGACTGGGGCTGGCCCCGCTTCTTCGGCTCCCTGAGCTTCTTCGAGGCCGGTCTCTGCGCGCTGGTGCTCACCGATTCGCTGTTCTTCAGCTACGTGATCCTGGAGCTGCTCACGATGGGCACGTACCTGATCGTGGGCACCTGGTACAACCAGCCGCTGGTGGTCAAGGGGGCGCGGGATGCCTTCCTCACCAAGCGGATCGGCGACCTGATCCTGCTGGCGGGCGTGATCGCCCTGCTGCCGATCACCGGCACCTGGAATTTCCATGGCCTGCAGGCCTGGGCGGCCGACCAGATCAACAATCAGGTGCCCCTGCCGCCGATCGTCACCGCCATTCTTCTGGCCCTGATCGCCGGACCGATGGGCAAGTGCGCCCAGATTCCTTTGCACCTCTGGCTGGATGAGGCGATGGAGAGCCCCCTGCCCTCCACCGTGCTGCGCAATTCGGTGGTGGTGGTGGGCGGCGCCTGGGTGCTGCTGCGGCTCGAACCGCTGATCGAGATGAGCCCCGTGGTGCAGACCGTGCTGGTGGTGGTGGGCGGCACCACGGCGGTGGTGGCCTCGCTGATCGCCCTGGCCCAGACCGATGTCAAGCGGGCCCTCTCCTTCCTGGTGAGCAGCTGGATGGGGCTGATCTTCGTGGCGGTGGGCCTGGGCGGCATCGACGCCGCCGACCACCTGCTGCTGGTGTACCCCCTGCCGATGGCCCTTGTGCTGATGGCGGTGGGAGCGATCATCTTCACCAACGTCACCCAGGACCTCACCCAGCTGGGCGGCCTCTGGAAGAAGCGCCCGCTGATCGGCCTGGCCTTCCTCACCGGTGCCGCCGGCCTGATGGCCCTGCCCCCCTTCGGCAGCTTCGCCGCGATCCGAGAGTTGCTGGCGATCGCTGTCGCCAGCGACCATCCCCTGCTGCTGGCCGGTCTGGTGCTGCTGAGCAATGCCCTGATCAGCGCGGGTCTGATCCGGGTGTTCGGCCAGATCTGGGGGGGCAACGAAACCCCCTTCACCACCCGCTCGCCCGAGGTGCTCTGGCTGATGGCCCTGCCCACCCTGCTGCTGATGGGCATGGTGCTGCACCTGCCCCAGCTGCTGGTGCGCAACGGCGTGTTTGCCCTCACCCCCCTGCCGGGCTGGGGGCCGCTGGCGGTGCCGCTGCTGATCTCCACCCTGGTGGGCGGCGGCCTGTCGGCGGTGTTCTACCTGCGGCCCCACCCCCTGGCCCAGCTGCCCTCCACCCTCGGCGGCCTGCAGGACTGGCTGGCCCATGACATGCAGACCGAGCGCTTCTACCACCGCACCGTGGTGGGCCTGGTGGTGGCCCTGGCCAGGCTGAGTGCCTGGTCGGATGAGCGGCTGGTGGATGGCTTCAGCGGGGCCACCGGCGGCGCCGCCCTGGAGGGGGCCCGACGCCTCAGCCTCACCACCAGCGGCCGCTCCCAGGCCTATGCCCTCTCGCTGCTGCTGGGGGTTCTGCTGATGGCCGCCTGGTTGCTCGCCAGCCTGCCCTCGCTGCCCCCCAACCTGCTCCCCTCCGTCCGCTGATGGCCTCCCTGCTCCTGCCCCTTCTGCTCGGGCCGCCCCTGCTGGCCGGCCTGCTCCTGCCGCTGCTGCCCGAGGGCCCATCCAGGCGCGTGCGCAACCTGGCCGCCCTCGCCGCCGGCCTGCAGCTGCTGGTGGGCCTGCTGGCCTGGCGGCAGCCGCCCACGGATCTGCACCTGGCCTGGCTGCCCAAGCTGGGGCTCTCCCTCGATCTCGGCCTCGATGGCCTCTCCCTGCCGCTGGTGGTGCTGGCGGCGTTGGTGAGCGTGGCCTCGATCCTCTCGGCCCCGGCCGACCAATCGCGGCCGCGCCTCTTCTATTCGCTGATGCTCGCCACCAATCTCGGGGTGGTGGGCGCCTTCCTGGCCCGCAACGCCCTGCTGTTCGTGCTGGCCTTCGAGCTGGTGCTGATCCCCACCACCCTGCTGGTGGCCATCTGGGGCGGCCCGCGGCGGGCCGGGGCGGCGATCCGTTTCCTGATCTACGGAGCGGTGTCGGGCCTGTGCCTGCTGGCGGCGGTGCTCGCCTTCGGCTGGTTCAACAGCAACGGCTTCAGCTTCGGCTTCGACGATCTCGCCGCCGCCTCCCTG
>JBIKTO010000313.1:0-3832 GCA_044348065.1 Cyanobium sp. | reverse complement strand
ACCCCCGCCCTGTCTCTCCCCCTCTTTCCCGGCCAGTGGCCCCCTGGTGCTCGCCTGCCCCGGCAGCGGCGACATCCTTGTGCAGCGCCACAAGCTCGCGGCCCTGCACGGGGTGTTCGGCGAGGCGGCGGCGTTGCTGGTGGTGGCCTATGGCCTCGGCCAGAGCCTCACCCCCGCGGTGCCGGTCACGGCTTCAAACCCTTCCGCCCCCTCCGCCCCGGCCGCCATCCCGGGGCTGCGCGCCGCCTGCGCCGCCGGCACCCTCCTTGCCGCCCTGCCGATTCCCGCCGCCGATCGCCGCCTGGTGCTCAACAACGCCATCTCCGCCGGCGAGCAGGCCTTCCCTTCCAGCGCCGCACCCCAGCTGGGCACCGGCCCCCAACGGGCCTACGCCCTCCTCAGCGGCATGGGCGGCACTCCCCTCGATTGCGGCCGCGCCGCCATGGACCGCCTGGCCCGTGGCGCCGAACCCCTCGAGGCCTTCATGGCCACCCGCGGCACAGGGGTGGGAATCGCCAAATTTTGCAAGCAGCCTCCGACATGTCCGAGAGGGTTGAGTTTCGGCGTCGCCGGGAACTAAGCGGCTGAGTCCGTCACAGAGGCCTCATTCAGGCGTGCCAAAGGCGCCACGACGGTGCTCCGCCAGAAAAGCCTCCAGCGTCTGCTGGCACTCCTGAGTGCGCGGATCCTCCTCTCCCCAGGCCTGGCGCAGCAACGTCAGCGCCAGGCGGTAGTGCGCCTCCGCGGACTGGAGCTCACCGCGTTGATCCTCAACAATGGCCAAGTGTTGCAGCAGCTCACCGCGCCGCGGATGGTGCTCTCCCAACGCCAGCTCCGCCAGCCGTACCGCCTCCTGCAACTCCGCCAGCGCCTCCTCCTCCCGTCCCTGCTCCATCGCCAGCCAGGCGAGATTGTTGTGCACCGCCATTCCCGCCTCGCAGGGGTCATCCCGCAACGCCGCCAGTGCCTGTCGGTAGAGAGCCTGCGCCTCTGGGAAGCGGCCGAGGCGGGCGAGGTTGAGGGCCAGGTTGTTGCGGCTCACCTGCACCAACGGGTCGTCGTCGCCAAGCAGTTGCTGCCGCAAAGCCAGCGACTCGCGCAACACCCTCTCCGCATCGTCACCGCTTAGCTCATGCAGGACAAGCCCCAAGCCGTTGAGGGCATCAGCGCGCTCCAGCAGCCATTGCGCTTCCGCCTCTGGCGGTTCGCCAGCACCGCGCTCCAAGAGGGCAAGCGCCTCGCGACACTGCCGCTCGGCTGTCGCCAGCCGCCCCCGCTCTCGGGCAATTCCCGCCAGCCCCACCAGGCAGCCTGCCACCACGCGCTCTGCGGCATCACCGCCAACCCCGGCCCTCTCCATCCCTGCCTGAAACGCCTCCTCAGCCGATGCGTAGGCGCCGATGGCGGAGCGCAGGCGTCCGAGCGCCAGCAGGGGCAGGCCCGCCGCAGCAACCCCAAGCGCCTCGTCGGGCCAGCGGGCCAAGGCCTCCAGCAAGGGAAGGCAGCCCTGGCTCCGTTCCCTGGAGCGGGCTTCCAGCACTTCACTCACCAGCGGCAGCCAGGTTCTGAGCGCCTCCATCAACCGCGCCCGTCGGCTGGCATTAGGCGCATGGGCGGTCTGGGCCGCGAACAAGTCATGCAGCAATGGATGGCAGCCCACCATCCCCGCCAGTGGCCGTCCGATCAAATGCTGCTGCTCCAGCCCCAGCCGGGCCTCCACCCAGTCGTCACGATCAGGGCCGGGCGGGGAGCAGAGGGCCAGCAGCTCCCAGGGCACTGCGCTGGCAGGCAGCTCCCCGAGCAGCAACGCCAGCTCCCGCTCCGCGTCGCTGATCTCCTCCCAGGCCAGCAGGAAGCCTGCCTGCAAACCGCGGGCCTGCAGCGGATCGGCAGCGCTGCCCTGCAACTCGCGCGCCAGCGCTCCTGTTGCCCTCAGCCGCCGCTGCAGCTCCGCCAGCTCCATATCGCCATCGCGGGCCAGGCGCCGGCCGAGCAACCACAGCGCCAGGGGCAGACCGCCCACTTCCTGCGCCACGGCGCGGGCCTGGCGCTGCTCCGCCTCCGGAAACTCGCCGCGCTCCGACACCGCTTCCAGCAGGGCCACCGCCTGTTGATCATCCAGCGGCTCCAGCGGCACCCGTTGGCTGGCGGTGCCGTACTGGCGGCGACTGGTCACCAGCAGCTGAAAGCGCTCGGGTAAACCGCGGCCGAAGGTCTGCAGCGACGCCGGATCATTCAGCTCATCGAGCAGCAGCAGCACCGGATGGGGCAAAGGCCAGCGGCTGTAGAGCCAGGCCAGGCGAGCCTCCGGCACCAAGTCCTCTGGCACCTGTTGGTCGAAATGCACCAGCGCGAACTGCTCCAGTTGCTCCACCAGGCCCGCCAGGGGCCGCTGGCCATCGAGCACCACCACTCCGCCGCCGTAATGATTCAGCTTCTGGCGCAGGTGGTGGAGGGCCAGGGCGGTCTTGCCCACGCCGTCCATGCCGGTGATCACCACCGGCGCTGCTCCTTTCGCCAGCAGTTGCGCCAGACGGGCCTGGGCGGCTTCTCGGCCGATGAGCGGCAGAGCGCTGCCACTGGCCTCCGGCAGGTTGTGGGGGGTGGAGGGATTGGAAGTCAGCTCCGCCTGCTTCAGCAGATCCAGCACAAACGAAACGGACACCTCCGCCACCAGCTGCTCCTGCCCGCCAAAGACGGTTCCTGGATACCGGGCTACGTCCCGCAGCCGAGCCAGGTGAGAGCGTTGCAGGTTCTGCTGCTCCGGCTCGCAGCGGTACTTCTCATCTCTGGGCGCCCTGTCGCTTGGTGTGGCGATGTAGAGCTTCTTGCCGTGCCAGAGCGCCAGCCACGCCTCCCACTGGGTGTAGGAGAGCGAGGGCCCATCGGGCTTCAGGAATTCCGCCAGGGGAAAGCGGCTGGCCAGATCGGGATAACGCGCCGCGATCGCGGCCACCGACGGCGGCTTGGCCATCGCCCCCGTCATGTCGCCCACCAGGTGGATCACGCCATCGCAACCCTGGATGTAGCGGTCGAGCATCTCCAGGGTTTCATCGCCGGTGACGATGAAGTCCTCCTGCACCTTCACCTCCACATCGGGGCGGGTGAGCAGGTGGCGCAGTCGCTCGCGGTAGCTGAGGAACTCAGCTGAGACGGTGGAGAGGAACAGCTGAACCCTCGCCACATGCCGCCGGTCAGATAGGTGGATGCTACTGAGATCCGGCGGGCGCTCCTGCGCCGCTTGGGCAGGTGCGCACAGCAGCTCTTCGGGCGCAGAACGCACCTTGCGAGTTTGCTCTCCCCCTGGCCGCAGCGCAGTGGCGCTGGCTCCAGGCTCTGCTCCTGAGGCTCTGCTCCGCCCCTCCCACCGTCTTGCGCCGAGCCCTCACCAGTCTGAGGCCCGCCTGTCGGCGGACCTCTGCAGGATTCGGTCCCGCCGCTGCGCCGGGGCTGTTGTTTGGGGGGATGGCACCAGCTCCTGCTGGCGCCGGTGGGTCCGGGAGCCTCCAGCTGTGCCGTGCCTCTCGGATCCTTCCCCCTCAGTAGTCCTCGGGAAACATCACCGTGGTGATCGGTCCCTCGCCCTCACCCCGGATGTCGTCGGTGATGATCCAGAGCTTGCCGTGCTCGGGTGTGAGGTAGCTGGAGAAGAGGCGCCCGTCGCCAGTGCGAGCGGCCTCGTCGTTGGCGGCCTTGTCGTCCTCGCTGAGGTCGCCCCAGTCGCCTGCGGCATGGCGATCGAGCAGGGCAGTGATCTGGTGGTGGGGTACAGAGGCGGCCACGGCGGCGGTGGCCACCACACGGCCGAGGTTGTGGAGCATGGCCGTGAGTG
>JBIKTO010000312.1:0-3860 GCA_044348065.1 Cyanobium sp. | reverse complement strand
TTGAGCCTCCTGGCAGCTGGGGCCTGGTTCTGGGGGGAACTGCGGAACAGAGCTGCCCAGGCAGCCCAGATCCGCCAATTTCAGAGTGTTCACCTCTCCATGCTGGAGATTGATCCAAAGCTGAGCGTGGTCAACGGCCTGGCCGCCATGGCCCGGCTGCGCAACAACCTCAACGAGGCGTTGCCCCTGGCGATCAGCCTCGACCGGGCCACCGAACTCAACAGCTTCCGGGGGCGTCTGCTCAGCGGTCACGATGAGGTGTGGAGCCTGGCCGAAACCCCCAGTGGCCGTTTGCTCAGTGGCGGCCGGGACGGCATGCTGCGCCTCTGGAGCCCGGCAGGACAGCCTGAATCTCCAGGAATTCCAAGCGGGCACCGCGCGGGTATCCGAGGGATTGTGGCGATCAGCGATCAGGAGTGGTGGACGGCGGGGGATGAAGCCAACCTGCAGCACTGGGTCGGAGGCAAGCCGCAGGGACCGCCCATCGCCACGGGCCACGGGTCGATTCAGACCCTGGTGCGCACCCGGGATGGTCACCTGCTCAGCGCCGGCACCGATGGCCTCCTGCGCCGATGGCACGCCACAACGGGCCAATCCCTCGGTCCGCCTCTGCCCACCGGCCATCTCGAGGTCTGGAGTGTGGCGATTCTGCCCAATGGCGATTGGGTGACCGGAGGACGCGAAGGGAGGCTGCAATGGTGGCATCAGGGCCAACGGAGAGGTTTGCCGCAGGCCAGCGGGCAAGGGGCCGTCACTGCTCTGGAGAGCCTGGCCAACAATGGGATCATCAGCGGCGGCGATGATGGCAGCGTGCGCCTCTGGAGCCAGGATGGAGTCCTGCTGCGCACGATCAAAAGTGGCCACAGCAGCATCTTCACGCTGCTGCGCCGCAAAGATGATCGTCTCCTCAGCGGTGGCAGTGAACGGTTGGCGATTGGCCCTAGCAATTATGTCCGTATCTGGGAACTTAAGAATCAGCTTGATGACCACAGGATTCAGGTCAATCAGAAGGAGAGCCTTAGTATCGTTGAGCTCTGCAACGGTGATCTGATCAGCGGTGGCAGCGATGGATATCTGTATCATTGGCGGGGCAAACATAGACTGGGCTACCCGATCAAAACTCCCCATCGGCGCGTCTACGCTCTCACGGTCCTAAGTTCCGGAGATCTCGTCAGTGGTGGCGATGATGGATCGTTTGTGATTTGGCGTCATGGCCAACCCGTATCCAAAACCATCAGCTCTCAAGGTGGTGTCAGCAGCTTGAGCGCACTCCAGGATGGTTCCTTCCTGAGTGGTGGCCGTGATGGCTCCATCAAGCACTGGTCCCTGAAGGGTCCTATCCGACTGAAGCAAACGATCCAGACCAGGCACGGTGCCGTCTGGGCGATCACCCCACTGGCCAATGGCGACCTACTGACGGGTGGAGACGATGGAACCTTGCGGCGCTGGCGTCGCGGTCAACAAGTGGGTGCCGCGATCAAAACACCGCACACCACGGTGGTCAGTCTGGTTGTCAAGCGCAACGGTGACTGGGTTTCTGGAGGAAGTGGGGGTGACATTCAGATCTGGCGTCACGGAAAGCCTCTCGGCGATTACTTCCAGGTGGCCTCTGGCAGTGTCTGGAGCCTGGCCGAACTGCGCCATGGTGATTTAGTGAGCGCCAACGGAGATGGGTCGCTTTCGGTCTATCCAACTCCGGCGGCGGCTATCGCGAAGGCCTGCCATCAGTTACTGCTTAGCAGCCAGGGTAACGAGCCCGTTGATCCGGCCGAAGCGGAAGCGCTTAAGCTGTGTGCAAAGAGCTGACATGATTGGTAATCCATTCCAGCGATCCCAATTGCGGCCGGGTGGTGGTGGGGGCTTTGGCGGTGGCCAGTCCACCTGGCGGAATTCCGAAGATCTGTAGCTGAGGTGATCTGGCAAGGCAAGTCCGTACACTGCCTTATACTACAAAAGACGTAGCGCTTTGGCCCCCATGGCGGCCTAGATCCGATTACCGCAACAGGGTTGTCGGCCCAACTGTATCCATGCTTACTCTTCATGTCATCTCGTCAACCGGGTCGGTACTCAGTGGTCTTTGTTGCCATCATCATGATGGCCACATTCCTTTTTCTATTTAGCCGATTACAGCATCATTTTGATGGCTCTGTAGCTGAAGTCTCTGGATCGCAGCTCGCCATCGCCAAGGGGATTGACAAGCGGCAAGCGATTGAAGTCTACAGGCAAAAGTCGGAGATAAGACCCCCAGTTGACGCTATAAGAGAGAAACGTATTTATGTGGGTCTGCATGTTGAAAATATCTATAACTTATCCCTCAAGGAGCGTGTCTTCATGGCTGAAGGTTGGTATTGGCTGAAGTGGACAGATACGGTCAATGCAATTTTGAATGAAAATCAGATTCCCCATGAAAGAATTATTGAATTTACCAATAAGGTCGAAGCCAGTTCAATGGTTGTGCAAGCCGATCAACCCAGCCCGGAGCGTTTGGACAGCGGTTACTATTGGCAATTATTTCGCTTTTCCGGAAAATTCTATATTGAGAATCTGGAGCTTCGTGGCTTTCCATTTGATGTTCTTCAGCTTCCATTTGTTCTTGAACTGCAGCCTGATGTTCTCTCTTGCTACCCAGAAAATCGCTATGGATGCATTTCGTTGGTGTTGGATAATGACGCCAGGGGAAGCGTGCTTGGTCAGTATGCTGGCCTCAATGGCTATAAAATAATTGGCACAGAAAAAAAGGAATTTCTGCACGAATATTCAAGCAGCTTTGGCAAAAGCAATCTCTCCGCATTCGCCTCTGTCCGCCAAAATGTATTTTATCGAACTGATTTCAGCGCTGCATTCTGGACCCATATATTCCCTCTTCTGGTATTGGTAGCTATCCTTATCATTGCTCCCTCGTTGCCAGGCTCCCTGGGTGATGTACGCCTTGCTATCCCCACCACAATTCTGCTCACTCTGATTTTCCTGCAAATTGGCTACAAAGCGGATCTTCCTGCATTGGCGTATGTGAGCTATCTTGATTGGCTTTATATCTATGCCTACACCGTCTCGGCCTCCCTGTTCGTCCTGTTTTGCTGGGGAACCAATGCCCATGCCGCCGCCTGTGCCCAGGGTCATGAGGAGAGTGTGTTGCGTCGAATCAATCGTGTGGACCTCATTGTGCAGGCAGTCGCCGTTGTTGGACTGGTGCTGATGCTGGTTGGTGGTTTGTGGTTTGAGGCTTGAGGGAGCGCCAGCAGAGCGGGCCAGCGATCGTGTGTCAATACAAGGCCGGGGCCCTTTCCCCGTGTGGATGATCCCGGCCAGTCGGCGGCGATTGTGTTGGTCATCGACGGCACAACCCTTTCGGCATTAGGCGATGAGCATCCGCCGCCATGTCATCGAAGCGCTCCATCCCAAGACATCCAGAGGTCCCAGCCATGCTTCAGAAGCCATGGAGAACGCCTGCGCTTTCCACTGGGACTTTCAGCTGGCTGACCCTCCGGTGAAGCCGTTGTCGCTGGATCTAGATTCAACCTCTCAATCGGACATCTCACAGTCGCATCGCAGGGATGGCGCTCCACCAGAGCGGCTTGACATCACCTGGACCCGAGAGCCGCAGCTTGTCTTGCCGTCGCTCCGGACGACGATCATGGCGCCAATGCCTCCCACGCCCCAATCCGCACCCCCGCCCGATGCCAGCCGCCGCCGATCGCCTGATCCTGGCCCTCGATCGCCCCGATGCCGCCGCCGCCCTGGCCCTGGTGGAGCCCATTCCGGAGCTGCGCTGGGTGAAGGTGGGGCTCGAGCTGTTCAGCGCCGCCGGGCCTGAGGTGGTGCTGCGGCTGCGGCAGCGCGGGCTGCGGGTGTTCCTCGAC
>JBIKTO010000311.1:0-3864 GCA_044348065.1 Cyanobium sp. | reverse complement strand
GCACATGGCTGGCCGCCCGCAGCAGGGCCAGGAGGCGGCTGCCGGTGTCCGGCTGGGCGGTCATCACCAGCAGCTCGTTGCCGCGCATGCTGTGCAGGATCACCTCGGCCGCCCGCAGGATGCCCGGGCTGATGCTCACCAGGCCCACACAGCTGCCCTGGCGCAGCTCCTTGAGCAGATCGAGCTCATGGCGGAAGTCGTTGAGGTCCACCGCCACCGCCCGCACGCCGTGCGCCTTGGCGATCTCCTCCACGGGCTGGAGGAAATAGCGGCTGGTGACCACGGTGCCCTGGCTGGAGCTCTCCAGCACCGATTCCAGCTCCTCCATCGGCACCACCTCCACCGGCACGTCGAGGGTGGGGGTGAGCTCCTCGGCGATCAGCATCGAGGCGCCGATGTCCTCCCGCGGGGTGGAGACCAGCACGCGGGCCCCGCAGCGCAGTCGCCAGTCGATCTCCCGGGTGAGCAGCTCGCGGGCCTGCTGCAGGGTGCAGCCGGCATTGAGCAGCCCATCGACGCTCTGGCGCACCTCCCGGTCGATGTCCGGGGTGACTTTGCTGCGCAGGCCCGGCGGCGGCTTGATCTCCCGCGGTTTCTGCTGGTCGCGCACGTAAATGCCGGAACCGGCCATGGCCTCCACCACCCCGTCGGTCTCCAGCTGGCGGTAGACCTTGCTGATCGTGTTGCGGTGCAGGCCGGTCTGCATGGCCAGCTGGCGGGTGCTGGGCAGGCGATGGCCCGGCGGGTAGTGCCGGGCGGCGATGGCGAAGCAGATCTGGTTGTAGAGCTGGGTCGACGCCGGGATGTCGCTTTCCTGCTGGATGTGGAATCGCACGCCGGAGTGGCCGGATCAACTGCCGGCCACCCTACGGAGCTTTGGCCCCCGTGACAATTCCTTTGTTGTCCCATGACCATGTGCCGGTCTGTGACAGCCTGATCCCGTGACATCCCCCTGGCCTGAGCCCGAGATCGGCCGCTGGCTCACCCTGGCGCCCCGGCAGCCGGATCAGCCGCCGCTCGCCTGCTGGCTGGCCCTGCCGCCCCAGGCCCCCCCGAGGGCCGGGATCCTGGTGCTGCCGGAGATTTTCGGCGTCAACGCCTGGTTGCGCAGCGTCGCCACTCGCCTGGCGCTGGCGGGCTACGCCGCCCTGGCCGTGCCCCTGTTCAGCCGCACCGCGCCGGGCCTGGAGCTCGGCTACCACGACGCGGCGGTGCGCGAGGGCCGCTTCCACAAGGAGCGCACCAGCGCCGCCGATTTGCTCGCTGATCTGGCCCTGGCGGCCGACGGCCTGGCCCAGGCCCTGCCGGATCTCCCCGCCGGTGTGGGCTGCGTGGGCTTCTGTTTCGGCGGCCACGTGGCCATGCTGGCCGCCTCCCTGCCCCAGGTGCGCGCCAGCTGCGACTTCTACGGGGCTGGGGTGGCCACGGGCCGGCCCGGCGGCGGTCCGCCCACCCTGGAGGGCCTGGCGGCCTCTCCGGGGCGTCTGCTGTGCGTCTGCGGCAGCGAGGACGCCCTGATCCCGCCCGAGGACGTGGCCGCGATCGCAGCGGCCCTCCAGGCCGCCAACCGGGACCGTTTGCCCGGCCAGGAGCACCGGCTGCTGATCCTGGAGGCGGGCCACGGCTTCCTGTGCGAAGCGCGCGCCGATCACCGGCCTGAGGCGGCGGCGGTGGGCTGGCGGGAGATGCTGGACTTCTTCGCCGAAAGCCTGGGCTGACGGCGGCTGCTCCTCAGGGCCGCGCCCCTCAGCCCGGCTGGGCGGCGGCTTCAGGCTCGGCCGCCGGCGCCGGGGTGGCGCTGGCTGTCGCGCTCGGGGTGGTCACCGTGCGGACCCGCGCCGGGGCAGGGGCGGCGGCGGGGGCCGTCTTGCCGCCGGGGGCCTTGCGGGGTGAGAGAAACATGATCATGTTGCGGCCTTCCCGTTTGGGCAGCTGCTGGATCTCGGCGTTCTCCTCCAGGTCTTTGGCCATGCGCATCAGCAACTGCTCCGCCAGGGCCGTGTGCTGGATCTCACGACCACGGAAGATCACCGTGCACTTCACCTTGTCGCCCGACTTGAGGAAGCGCACCGCCTGACCGATGCGCACCTGGTAGTCGTGCGAATCGATCTTGTAGCGCATCTTCACCTCCTTCACCTCGGTCTGGTGGGCCTTCTTCTTGGCCTCCTTGGCTTTTTTCTCCTGTTCGAACTTGTATTTGCCGTAATCCATGATCCGGCAGACCGGCGGGTCGGCCTTCTCGCTCACCAGCACCAGATCCAGCTCCCGCTCCCGTGCCACCTCCAGGGCCTGCTCTCGGCTGATCACGCCCAGCTGACTGCCGTCGGCATCGACCACCCGGAGGTTGGGATAGCTGATGCGGTCGTTGATGTTGGGCAGTTCCCGCACCGGAGCGCGGCGATCAAAACGGGGACGGGGAGGCATTCACAGGGGCGACTGGAAATTCACCCTAGACCGTGCCGGGCACCAGGGCAGCGCTTCGCAGCACTTCCCCATCCTCCAGCCAGAGGGGGCGGTGCTGGCGGCGGAACCAGGTGCGCTGGCGCTTGGCGAACTGCTGGGTGCGCCGCCCTGTGATGGCGACCGCCTCCGGCTCGCCCAGCTCGCCCCGCAGCAGCCGGACCGCTTCGCCGTAGCCGATCGTCTGCAACAGGGGGCAGTCGGCGCCGTAGCGATCGATCAGTGCCGCGGTCTCCGCCACCAGGCCGTCGGCGTAGAGCTGGCGGCTGCGCCGGCGGATCCGCTGCGGCAGGTCGGCGGGGCACAGCCCCAGTTCCAGCACCCGCCAGGGGGGAGGGGTGCGTCCCCGCTGCTGGGAGAGGGGGCGGCCACTGGCGTACAGCACCTCCAGGGCCCGCTGGGTGCGAACCGCATCGGCGGCGGCAATGCGGCTGGCGGCCTCGGGATCGGCCTGGCGCAGCAGGGCGTGGCAGCGCTCCTGGCCGAGGGCGCTGAACTGGCCCCGCAGCGCCGGCTGGGGCGGCACTGCCGGCGGCTCCAGGCCGGCCAGAAGGGCCTGCAGGTACAGGCCGCTGCCACCCACCAGGAAGGCCACGCCGCGGCGCCGGTGCTCCTCGGCGATGGCCTGCCGGGCCAGGGAGGAGAACTCCTGCAGGGTGATCGGGTCGTCCGGGTCGCGCAGATCGAGCAGCTCATGCCGCACCCGGGCCCGCTGGGCCGCGGTCGGCTTGGCGGTGCCCACATCCATCTGCCGATAGAGCTGGCGGGAATCCACCGAGAGGATCGCCAGGTCGAGGCGCTCGGCCAGCGCGAGGGCCAGGTCCGTCTTGCCCGCGGCGGTGGGTCCCATCAGGGCGATCACCAGGGGAGGCGCCCCGTCCCCGTCCTCGGCCAGGGCCTGGCGGAGGGTTTCGGCGGGCTGGCGATCCGCTGCGGCCACGGCCATCGGGGTGGGGTTCGGCGTTGCGTTCACCGGCGCACTCTGGCCCCGGCCGGGGCGGCTGGCACGCCCCGCCTGCGGTGGTAAAGTCGCTTCTGCGGACAGGCGTTCTCGGCTCCTTGCCGCCCTCCTCCCCGGGGCCATTCCTGGTTCATTCCGGTTTCATGCGGAGGGTCCATCCGGACGGTTCCGGGACGCCCCCGGACCTGCCCGCCGACCCCCGTGCCGGCGCTCCCGCCGATCCGCGCATCCCCTGGGGACCCCCGTCCGAATGAGCGAAGCCAGCAAGGTCCAGTCCGCCTACGGCGCCGAACAGATCCAGGTGCTGGAAGGCCTGGAGCCGGTCCGCAAGCGGCCCGGCATGTACATCGGCACCACCGGGCCGCGCGGGCTTCATCACCTCGTCTACGAGGTGGTCGACAACTCCGTTGATGAGGCCCTGGCGGGCCATTGCGACCAGATCC
>JBIKTO010000029.1:0-11496 GCA_044348065.1 Cyanobium sp. | reverse complement strand
CTTGCGGAAATAAATGGAAGGCTTTACCAAACGCATAGAGGAACTGACAACAAGATTTACACACGCTCTTCCACAAATGGACAAAACTGGGATTCATGGCATGAACAAGGAGGACTACAAAAGGTCTTTTTAGGTAAAACCAATGGTGGTGTTGATCGTCACGCGGCTTTTAGCGTAATTCAGGGTCCTGACTTCGTGCAAGATAAAGAAACTTGGTTTGTGATTCACGGATGGACTGGTGAAGCCGCGAAATTTGGCGAACTTGCTTCGGCAATTGAAGAATACGATGGGATCAAGAATGGTGGTGATATCCAGGTTATTACAATTGACTGGAGTGCCGCAAGGACAGGAGCAAATTTAACCGAAGCCGCAAGCTGGATTGATGCCATTGGCGAGATCATCAAGAACCAAATTAATTCTTGGGGCATTGCTTCCTCCCGAATTAACATAGTTGGCCATAGTTTGGGTGCATATGTAGCGTATGAAGTCTCAGAGCGTCTTGGCGGGCTTAACAAGTTAATTGCCCTTAATCCTGCATCTACAACGCTGACCGGATACAATCTAGCTCAGGTATCTTTCAGAAGATACTCTAATTGGAGCTGGGCATTCTGGCACAATCCCATTACCGACCATGAACTCAATAGTTTAACGGCCGATGAGTCGTTTAAGATTGCATTAACCAAGGGCAACTGGAATCCCGATTTGGGGCATGGGAGCGCGAAGCCGCTTTGGACCAATATGCTGAGAACAAAAAATGGCTCATTAAGCAAATGGTTTGGACTTGAATCGATTGTTTCAAGAACTGCACCATGGAACATTGATAACGGCTGGGAAGCAACTCTTGAAGTCAATGACGAATTTAAGCCGACTGGCAAATACTGGGAATCCTAATATCCTTCCATTCTTGTGCAGTATGCTGTAAAGTCTGCGATATTTTTTTGTTGACACAAATCACCGAATAGCAGGAATTTGGCTGCCCGTGGCTTATTAGTACAGCAGGCCCTGAGGCGAGGGATTTCCCAGAACCTGAAAGATTTCCGATGCACCCTGCGCCGCTCCCGGAAACAGGGGGAATACCCCCAGGTTTGCATTCTTCTGCGGCGATCTGCGGGGATCTACAAGGAGTTGCAGGGAGCTGATTTTGAAACGCAAAATACGAGGAGATTTTTCGATTTTTTTCGTGCTGCTTTCTCCCCTTTTGAGGTGTTGATCGTTTGGCTGGCGGTGTTTTCCAGGCTCCGGGCAGCTGCGGGGTTGATCGACTCGCGCGTCAGGGGCGGCGCGGTGGATTGGTTGAGCGCTGAGCTGCTTGCTCCGCCGCATCCATCCGCCGGGCGACAGTCGTGGCCCAGCGGCGGCCGGGGTCACCGCCCCAGCCATCCCAGGCCTGACGGCCTTTGCCGTAGCTCTCCCAGCTGGAGCCCTGCTTGTCGACCTCGTGGCGAGCGAAGTAGCTCACCATCCGATCGATCGTCTGCGGTGAGAGCTCCTGACGATGGAGCAGCTGCCGGGCGCGGGCCAGCCCCACCGGCGTCATGCCGCGATTGGAGGGATGCTGCTGGGCCCGGCGCTCCAGGGCACGACGGGCAGCAGCAGCCACCAGCTCCGGTGGCCGAAAGGAGAGGCCGGCGTAGATGCTCCGGGACCGCCGTGCCATTGGGCTTCCAGCGGCCTCAGCGCCGAGCTCCGCGGCCGTTCACCGCGAAGGACGCCCGGTAGAGCTCGGAGGCCGACATCGCCTGGGGGTTGATCGGTTCGCCGTTGCTGCCGATGCCCGACACCGTCAGCCCACCGGCGGCCTGCATGCCGGCTGGGCCCCGCTGCTGGAAGAGGAAGCCGTAGACAGGATGTACGCGCATCTGATCGAGAATCTCGGTGGTGGTCTTCGGGCGGCCGTTATCGCCCAGCAGGGGTTTGCCCTGGGAGTCGAGCGGTTCGAGCACGTCCTTGCCATCGCCGCTGGTGCTGAGACGGAAGCAGGCCCCCAGCTGCCCCTTGAAGATGTCGAAGAACTGCCCCTGGCGTCGCCACCGGTGCGGCCCTCGGCCTGGGAGAAGGCCCGCTCCAGCAGGCGGTCCTTGCGGAGCTGCAGGATCTGCTGCTTGTCCTCGTCGGTCTCGCCGGCCATCTTCTGTGCCGAGGATTCTTCCATCTGGCGTTCGGCTTCCTGCACGCGGGCATACTCCTCGGGGGTGATCTCAGCGAAGCGGTTCAGCTGTTGTCGCAGGGTGCGGATCTCTTTTCAGGTTGGTTGCTCCTGCGCCGCTCAGCATGCAGGGGCTCGGTGAGGCGGCTGTCGTCCAGCGGGGGAGCAGCGTCCTCGCTGTGAGCAGCACAGGAGCTGTCGCCGGCGCTGGCGGCAGAACCGCCCTGGTCTCTCCGGGATGGCTGGCGGCGGCGGGGGGCTGGACTTGGAAGAATCAGTGGCTGAAGGCATAACCTTTCGCGACTGTCGTGGAGGTGCATCCCGTCCGGGCTTTTCTCACCACCTATTGCCAGGAGTTCCTGCCTAACAATCCCCCGCTTCACCCCCATGCCGCCATGGCCTCCGGCATCACCGTGGTGTCCCAACCCTGCCCCCCTCAAAGCTCCCAGATCTCCACCGGCTCCCGCCGCCCACTCAGGGGCATCGCCCCCCAGGCCCGCCCCCCCTCGCCGCTCTCGGCGCCACCCGCCGCCGCCAGCTCCCGGCACACGGCGGACACCAGGATGCGGCAGCCGTCCCCCAGGGGCGGACCGGCCAGGGCCTCGATGTGGGCGGCGCAGTTGACGGCGTCGCCGATCACGCCGTATTCCCAGCGGTCGCGGCTGCCCACGGAGCCGGCCAGCACCCAGCCGCTGTGGAGGCCGAGGCGCAGGCGCACCAGGGGCTGGCCGGTGGCGGTCAGCTCCGCGTTGAGCGCCTCGATGCCGCGGCGGATGGCGCGGGCGGCCGCCAGGGCGGTGCGGGCATCGGCCTGGCGGCCCTGGCTGAGGGGGGCGCCGAACACCGCCAGCAGGCCGTCGCCGGTGAACTTGTTCACCAGCCCGCCGCCGCGTTCGATCGGTCCGATCACCACCTCCAGGGTTCGGTTCAGCCAGGCCAGCAGCGCCTCCGGCTCCAGCCGCTCCGCCAGGGCGGTGAAGCCGGCGATGTCGGCGATCAGCACCGTCACGAACAGGCGGCGGGCGCGGAAGCGATCGCCGGCCAGCAGGCTGCGGCGCTGGCTCCACAGCTCCCGCGCCACCGCCGCGGAGATCGTCTGGCCGAGCAGGCGCTGCAGCTGCTGGCGCTGGCCCTGCTGCTCCGCCCCCCGGCCGATCCAGGCGGCGCTGGCCAGCGCCAGCAGGGCCGCCAGCGGCAGGCTGAGGTTGAGCCAGACACCGCCGACCAGCAGCAGCGCCAGGCCCGCCGCCGCCGCGCCACCGCCGAGCAGGGCCACCAGCGCCACGCTGCGCCGCAGGCTGCCGATCCCCTCCCCCAGCCCCACGCCGGCCAGCCCCGCCACCAGCAGCAGGCTGAGGTTCAGCCAGCCCGGCGCCGCGCTCAGCCCCGGCTGCCGCCCCCGTTCCCGCGCCCGTTCCCGCGCCAGCAGGGCCGCCAGCCGCTGGGCGTGCACATCCACCCCCGCCAGTTGTCCGGGGCGGATCGGCACGTCGAAGAAGTCGCGCTGGGAGGGGGCGCGGCTGCCCACCAGCACGATCGTGTCGCGCAGGCTGGCGGCGGGCACCTGCCCCGCCAGCAGGGCGCTGAGGCTCCAGCTGGGGATGGTGGCCGGATCGTGGAAGGGCAGCAGGCGCTGCAGGCCCGCGGCATCGAGGTCGCTGTAGCCGCCTGATTCGGGCCCCAGGGGCTCCAGAACGCGCGGATCGCGCTCCAGCTGGCGGCGCAGCGGGCCGGGATTCTGGCCGCGGCTGTGCTCCAGCAGCCGCAGCGGCAGGGCCACGCGGGCCGCAGCCTGGCCGCGCACGTGCACCAGGTCGCGTCGCACCACGCCATCGCGGTCGAGGGGCACATCGTTGTAGGCCTGGCGTTCGGGCGGAGTGCCGGGGATCGGGCCGATGGCGTCGATGACGCTGAACACCGAGATCAGCGGCCCGGGGGCGGCGGCAAGCTGCCGCAACTCCTGCCGGCCCTCGCCGACGCCGAGGTCGCGGTAGAGGTCGAGGCCGATCGCCCGCACGCCGGCCGCCTCCAGCCGGCGGATCGCCGCCACCAGATGGCGGTCGTCGAGGGGCCAGCCGAGGCGGCGCAGGTCGTCCTCACCGATCGCCACCACCCGGATCGGCAGGTCGGCGGCCGAGGGCAGGGGCCGCAGCCTCAGGGCCAGGTCGTACAGCCGCAGGTTGAGCGCCTCCGCCAGCCGCCCCTGGTGCAGCACCAGCAGCGCCAGCAGCGCCAGGGCGTAGGCGAAGAGCCGGCTCAGAAGCGATAGCTCAGCTTGGTGTACACGCCATTGTCGATCAGCCAGTTGGGAACGGCCCGCACCAGGCCGTCGCCGAACTGGGACGCCCAGCCCAGCTCCAGCTGCCAGTGACGGCCGCGCAGCCAGCGCAGCAGCAGGCCGCCGGCGCCGACGCTGGCGGTGTCCAGCTCGTAGGGCCGGGTGGTGTGCACCCAGCCGGCGCCGAGGAAGGGCACCAGCTGCAGCTCCTGGGCGCCCTGGCGCCAGAAGGCCCAGCTCAGTTCGGCGCTGCCGAGCAGGCCGCTGTCGCCGCTGATCACCTGGGAGGGCAGGCCGCGCAGGCCGTTGTCGCTGCCGAGGCTGAAGCCCATCGGGTTGGTGAGCGGCGCGAGGGCCCCCTGGCCGGCGGCCCGCAGCTGCAGCAGCCAGCGGGGCGCCAGGGGCCAGGCCAGGGCGAGTTCGCCGCCGAGGGCGCGGGCCCGGCCCACCTCGATGCCACTGAAGGCCTGCAGGTCCCGCAGGGCCTCGTCGCCGCTGAAGCCGGCGATCCCCTGCAGGCCGTAGAGGTTGGCGGTGAGGCCCGCGTTACCCAGCCAGCCCTCCCAGGCCAGGCCGGCCTGCAGGAAGCCGGTGCTCAGGGCCCCGGCACCACCGCCGCCGGGGATGGCGGCGAAGCGCTCCCCCGCCAGCCAGGCGCGGTTGCGATTGGCGCTGAGGCCAGCGAAGGCCGAGAGCCGCTGGCGCAGACCCTCGTGCAGGGTGAGGTCGAAGCGGCCGAGCAGCTGCTCCTGGCGGAAGAGCAGGTCGTGAAACGGCGGCGGACTCTCCACCAGCTGCCGCCAGCTGATCGCGCCGGCGGTGGTGAAGGCGAGCCGGGAGCCGAGGGGCAGGCGGTAGCTGAGCGAGAGGAGCCGATAGCCGAGCTCGGGCTGGTCGTCGCTGTCCAGTTCCCCCACCAGCAGCAGCTGGTCGGCCGGGGTGACCAGGCCGCCTTTGGCCAGCACCCCCAGGCCGCGGAACTGGCCGCTGCCGCCGCTGCCATCGTTGCGCAGGCTCAGCTCCCCCTGCAGCGGCTGGGCTCGCGCCTCCGCCTGGAGCACGAGCACCGCCTTGGTGCTGTCGCCGCCGAGGCGGTTGAGGCTGGCGCGCACGCCGCTCACCCCGGGCAGGCGCTCCAGCAGATCGAGCTGGCGCTCCAGGCTGGGCAGATGCAGCACCTGGCCCTGCAGGGGCAGCACCAGGCGCAGCAGGCGGCGGCGCAGGGCGGCGTCGGCGCTCTCCACCCGCACCTCCACGATCCGCCCCTCCACCACCAGCAGCGTGCCGTTGGGGGCCGGGTCGGGCTGGGGGAAGACGCGGCTGTTCACATAGCCATCGGCCACCAGGCGGCTGGTGAGCAGGGCGGCGCAGCGTTCGAGGCGGGCGGTGGTGGCCGCTGGATCCGCGGTCCCGGACGGGTTGGCGCGTTGCAGGCAGGGGGCCAGGAGTTGCTGGAGTACCGCGGGGGGGTAGCGCTCCAGGCCTTCCACCCGGGGAAGGGGCGCGGCCTCGTCCGCGGGGCCGGCTGGGGTGGCGGGTGCCGGATCGGGGGCAGTCGGTGCCGCTGGAAGGACGGGGGAACGCTCCTGACGGGGTGGCGGGGCTGGAGCCGCCGGCAGTCGCACCGGCCCCGGCTGGGGGGAGGGGCCCAGCAGCTGGGCGAGCAGAAGGGGGGCGGCGGCGGCTGCCAGGCTTGCCATCAGCGCAGCAACATGTCCTGTTTCGACGGCGGCTTCGGCCTGTCGGTGGTGCTGTTATTCCTGGGCGGGGTGATGATCAGGAACCGTGCGGGGAATGGCCGCAGGCGTCCCGATCCCTTGAGCTTGAGCGGCAAGCCGGATTTGTCGAGCAGCTGGGCGACCACAAGACCAGGATTGCCCTTGCTGCCCAAAGGTGCCTTGTTCCGTGAAAACACAAGCAGGCCGTTTTTATTATTATAGAGAAATGGAGTTTCTTGTTTGGATATTTGCGGCTTCGGCGAGTCGCATTCGCCACATTTGAAAATTCGGTAGCGTCTGCCGGGTTTCAGCTCACGGCTGGAGTGGCTGGCCCGGCGGCTATCCGGCGGGAGCGAGGCGGGCCATTGACTCTGATTGAGATCTGAATACGCATTCAGATCGATCGGAAAATCATCGGCCGAGAGCACCAGGATGTCTCTGCCGTTCAGCGTGAAGCCCTGCACGACGGGCACACCAGGAAAGGATGGCGTGATCGGCTCCTCCTCGACCACAGGCTGACTGGGTTGGGCCAGCAGGATCGGGAATCGGGAGTCTCCCATTCCCAGGGGGAGATTGGACTGGCCCAGCCCCGGCACCATGGCGATCGACTGGCTACCGGGGCTTAAAGAACGCGCGGCAGTTGAGCAGGTGGTCGTCATTCTTGTGACGTCTGCTGGTGCTGATGCAGCCGTGATCGCACCGGAGCCGCTCACCGCCATTGGCGTACCCAAGAGGCGACCGCTTCTATCCCGGGCAAGGACTCCACCAACTCTCTGCGGCACAAGAATTGAGACGGGATTGCTCTGGCCGGCGGGTTTGATATTGACAAAATCAATGGCACCTGCGCGCAGATTCAGCACGTCTATTTCCGTGCTGCCGTCCGGTGTGACGGACGAGCCATCCGCGCTGAGGATTGATGTACCACCGCCCACCATGAAGGCGTTGTCTCCATCGTCTCCGCCGTTGATGGTATCGGATGAGCCAGGACTGCCAATGACGATATCTCTAGACGCGGTGCCATTCAGCGTGAGCCTCCTGGTGGCCGGAGAGCGGTTATAGAGGATGGAAACACTATAATCAGATGGATTGGACGGAATTCGCGCCCTTCCAATGACCGGGCTGGTGCCCCCGCACGGAGGAACCCAGAAAATCTTCGCAACGTCGGATGGGCTGCATCCTTGAGGAGCGCCAAAGAAAGTCCGTTTATCGCAGATCTGCGCTGGCGTCACTTGAGCCGCCAGCGGCTGTGCAGGAGCGCTGATCAGCAAGCCCAGCACGGAGAGCCCGACCAGCTTTCGCTGGCGCTTGCCGATAAGACAACGAAGATTGGTCATCATGGGTAAGGGGTATCGGTGGGGAGGGAGGCCCTTGGCAGCCTGGGGAATCAGAGTGTCAGGTTGTGCGGCAAAGAGCGCTGGGTCTGGGTGTCGCGAGCTTGAACTACCAGGGAGATCCTGATAGCAATATTCCCGACCAATAATAGGGATGGGAAAGGTTGCCGTCAAGCTGCCTTTGTTGCGATGGGTTCAGGTGGGCGACCAAGACTTCATTGTAGGCATTGATTATCGTGCTTCCTCGCACATGGATTTCACCACCCCGGAATTGACGTTGTGTCGCCTGCAGCGCCTGATCCCTGCGCAAGCCTTTCTGAAGATTGCGATAAAACTGCAAGGAGAAAGCTGTGCTCGCAACATCATCCACATACCAGAGATTGCCAAGAGCGCTGTGAGCACCCGCCTGCAGGGCGAGTCCAGTGATGCCGAGTTCTCGGAGCTCATTTCCAGCTGACGTGCGACAGGCATTCAAAACAAACAAGCCAATCTCCTGGCTTGGGCTGGCCAGGGATCGGGCAAGTGATGGTACGCTGATTTCCCCATCGCTTGTATAGATTTTTGCTTCGACAGCGTGGGGTGAATCGCGAAATTCCGCATGGCTGGCGATATGGAGAATGCTCACCGGCTCCTGTTGGGTTGCCCGCAACAAGGACTGGGCGCTGAAGTCCCGATCCAGCAACACGAGTGACTGGGGCAGCAGGCTGGCCAGTTGTTCCACCTCCTGTCTGGCCATCGGCAGCGGAGCCAGGCCATTGCTGAAGCGGCTGGAGCCGGCGATCACCACCCGGGCCCGTCCCGACAGGGGGGGGGCTGTCAGATCGGTCAGGGCCAAGGCTGGGGTGACCGTGAGCGCCGTTAGATCGGCCAGGGTGACTCCGCCGATGGGCAGGGCGGCGAACGGGATGCCTTGCAGGCCCCGGTCCAGGGAGAGCAACAGGGCATTGATGCCCAGCCGCCTCAGCTCCGAGATCACCGGTCCGATCAAAACGGAGGCGAGATCCTGGCCGACACGTCCGTCGCCCAGGTCGTCCAGGCCGCTCAGCTGCTGCTGAAAACGCCGCACGCTTTGCTGCAATCGCTCAGCATCAACCTGGCTCTGCCAGCCCTGGAGATCGCCGTTGGCAGCCAGCAGGATGTGATTGATCTGGGCCAGCTTCATGCCCGCTTTGTGGCTGAGGCTGATCTGCAGGATGGCTGGTCGATACGCAAGCGGGCGCGTCCCCTTGGGGCCGGATGCCAGGGTCTGCGCCATCGCGCGGCGCAGATTGTCCTGGAGTGTGTCCACGCTCCAGAGGCTGCCGGCCGTCCGTCCTGGGGTGAGGAAGGGCAGCGCCGCTTTGACCGCTTTGTCCTGATCCGCTGTGAACAGCTGCTCCGCATCGGCACGGGATAAGGGCTTGATGTCGCTGGCCAGCAAGCTGCTGTCTGAGACGGCAGGCAACGCGGGAGGCGAAGCGAGGGTCCGCGGGGATGGCAGCAGGGCTCGCTGATCGAAGCGGCCGGAATCAGGCCATTCGATCGTGATGTTGGTGTTGGCCTGCAGCGGGGCTGAGTCCTGGCTGTTGACCGTGGTTTGAATCTCGGCGGCAAGGTTGGGCTCGGGCGGGCCGATCAAGGTGATGGGGGCTTGCCCAGCACGGATCAGCCAGTCTTCCGGTTTGTCCCGGAACTGGTTTTTCTGCCTGTCGATGATTCGTTCCAACGTGGTGTCTCCGCTGGATCCGGTTTCGGTGAATTGCAAGCCGTAGTGGTCGCGACCAGGACCCCAGAACGACTCGTCGAGAAATTCGCGGTGGTTGTCTGGATTCCAGTCAGGTTGATCGCAGCCCAGGGGACACTGCAGATCTTGTTTGCTGATGTTTTCTGGATCGAGGGACAGTAGGGTGCTGTTCTCGATGGTGATCCTGCTGGCGCTGAACAGTGAAAGTGTGGGTTCCCACGTGTCCTCTGGTGACCGGTACCCGGCTTGTGGATTGATCGAGGTGTCGATCGAGACATCGCGGAGGTTGATCGGTCCCTGGCTCCAGATGTTGATGCGGCCTCTGGCGTCGTAGCGCATCGTTGTTGTTGTGCTCGGCACCAACTCGCCCACGGGATTGGAAATGGCGCTCAGGCTTGCTTTGGCATCGATATCAATGCTGTGGCGAGCCGAAGAATTCCCGAGCCGGAGGATGCCGCCCACGGTTTCTCTCCGCTGGGCATCGGTGGTGGTTCCGCCCACGCTGATGAGGGTCTTGGCGCCACGGATCTGCAGGCCGGCATCACTGAAAATCGAAATGATGCCACCACCGTAAACATTGGGGGTGTAGAAGTTGTCATTGTCGTCGTTGCTGTCGAAGAAAAAACCTGCATCAGCCCCGTTGCCGGTGAGCTTGTAGCCGGCGACAACCTCCTCGGAAAGACTCTGCTCGGCATTGAGCTGCGAGTCGAGGATCGTGATACCTCGCTCACGGGAGCTGTTGGTGAGGGTGATTTCTCCTCCGGCGAAGCCCAGGTATGGGCTGGCCTGACCATGTTGGTCTGGATCTTCGAAGCGCAGATTGGCCAGAGCCAGAAGGTGGCTGTTGTCGCTGGTGATTCCACCTGCACTCTGAAGGCGGATGTCACCGCTGCCAGCACCACCGCTGGCGCTGATCCAGGCGTTGCGAAGTGAAATCCCGTCCTGGCTGGCTGATGATTGGGAGCGCAGCAGAATGTCGCCGGCCAGGTTGTCGGTGGCATCAGCTTCGATCCGGCTGTTCTCAATCTGTAGCGATCGCCCGGCATCCATGATGATGACGCCGCTGTTGTCCAACAAGCGGATGTCCGCCTCCGCAAAGCCGGGGTTGGCACGGCGGATGGCGTTCAGATCTTGATTGGCGAGCAGCTTGCTGCCGTCGCGAAGGTTGATGTGGCCAGTGGCAAACAGGCCGATGGCCGGATCTGGTTGCTCCTGGTTGATGCTCACCGTCTTGCCGATCACGTGATTGGCAACCACGTCCCGCCGCAGATCCAGCGGCAGATGCACGCCGACATCCAGCTGGCTGTTCTTCAGCTGGATGTCGCCGCCCTCCGCCTCCAGCTGGATGATCCCCTTGGGGGCCTGAAACGTGCTGTCGCTCAGCTCGATGGCACCCGTGCGAACCAGCAACCATTGGCCCTCCAGCTGGCTGCCTTCGATGCTGACCGTTCCGGCCCGTGGTGTCTGGGCGGAGCCGGTTTCCAGCCGCACGAGGCCGCGGGTTCCCGGTTGCCCGGCCCGAAGCGTGGCCTGCCGCAGGTTCACCACCCGGTCGGCGCTGCCGGTGATCGTCTGCGACTCGATGGTGATGCCCTGCAGATCCAGCTGGCCCTGGCTGAACCCAGCCGCTGGTCGGAGGGCATCCAGCTGAACCTGCCCCATGCCGCCGATCCCCCGCAGTGCCCCTCCATCGCTCAGGCGCACCACACCGTGGGCTTCCACAAGGATGGTCTCCGCACCGGCGTCCAGTTGGCTGGCTGTGAGATCGCCATTGGCGAGGATCTGCACGCGTTCCGCCGGGCTGCTGGCGGAACGGCCGCCGATCGTCAGCCCGTTGGCAGTCAGTGGTCCGTTGGCGCTCACCTTGATGGTGTCGCCGCGCAACTCCACCGCCCGCAGCGAGATGGGGCCGGGGCTGGAGTCTTGTGCCGCCTCGGTTGTGATCCACACCCCGCCCGCCGCACCAGCGCTGGCCCGCACGTTCTCCAGCTCGCTCGCACCCTGGGCGCTGATCACCACGTTGCGGCCCTGCAGGTTGGAGGCGGTCAGCCGCAGGCTGGATGTCTCGTTCGCTGAGGGACCCGCGATCATCTGCAGGGTGCCGCTGCCACCCTGCTCCCCCGCGGCCACCCGCAGATGGTTCGCCTCCAGGGGCCCGCGCGCGCCGATGAACACCTCACCGCCCGCCAGTTCCACGGCGTTCAACCGGGCAGCCGAGGCGACATCCTTCGTGCCGGCAAACAGCCCTACGAAGCCGGGCTCTGCCGCACCGCCCGCGCGGGCCTCCACCTGCTGCAGCG
>JBIKTO010000310.1:0-3880 GCA_044348065.1 Cyanobium sp. | reverse complement strand
CGGGCCGGCTTCTACCAGCGGGGGTCGCATCGGATTGTCAACATGAACCATTGCCCGGTCCTCGACCCGCGCCTGGATGCCCTGATCGCGCCGATCAAACAGGATCTTGAAGCCACCGCCTGGACGGTGGACCGCCACGGCGGGGGAGCGGAAGGCGGCCTGCGCCACCTGGCCCTGCGGATCGGCCAACACAGCGGTGAGATTCTGATCAGCCTGATCGCCTCCCACGACCGCCTGCGGGGTGTGGAAGAGCTGGCCCGCACCTGGCTGAACCGCTGGCCCGAGGTGGTGGGCGTCAGCCTGAATCTGCAGCCCCTCGCCGGCAATCGGCTGCTGGGGGAGCACACCCGGGTGCTCGCCGGTCGGGGCGAGCTTCGGGAGCCGTTCGCCGGAGTGGAGCTCCGGATCGCCGCCGACAGCTTCTTCCAGGTGCACACCAGCCAGGCGGAGAGGCTTGTGCCGCTGCTGCTGGAGGCCCTCGGCCCGGGGAGCGGCCAGCTGCTCGACGCCTACTGCGGCATCGGCACCTTTTCCCTGCCCCTGGCGGCCAGCGGCTGGCGGGTGCTCGGGATCGAGCAGCAGGCCAGCGCGGTGGCGCTCGCGCGCCGCAATGCCGCCGCCAACGGCCTGGCGGAGCTGGCCGCGTTTGAGGTGGCGGCCGTGGGAGCGGTGCTGGCGGATCGCCTGGCCGGCGGCGCACCGAGCTGGAACGCCCTGCTGGTGGATCCTCCCCGCAAGGGCCTCGAGCCGGCCGCCCTCGCGGCGATCGTCAGCGGCGGCCCGCCCTTGCTGCTCTATCTCAGCTGCGATCCGGCCACCCTGGCCCGCGATCTGGCCGTCCTCTGCCGCGAGGCGGGATACCGCGGCCGCTGGCTGCAACCGGTGGATTTCTTCCCCAACACCAGCCACGTGGAAACCCTGGCGGTGCTGGAGCGCTGAATCGAGCTGGATCGCTGAGAAGGTCAGCTGCGCAGCACAGCGCCGAACTGCTTCTCCAGGGCCGCCCGCACGCGAGCGTGAACCTGCTCCACCTCCTCATCGGTGAGGGTGCGGCGGCTGTCGCGATAGCGCAGGCGAAAGGCCTGGCTGCAGGTTCCCGCCTCCAGCTGGCTGCCCTCATAGCGATCCACCAGATCAGCCCGCTCCAGCAGCGGCCGACCAGCCTTGCGGATGGCGGCCAGCAGGGCCGCGGCGGTGGTGTCCTGGGGGACCACCAGCGCCAGGTCCCGCTCTGAGGCGGGCACGGTGGCGAAGGGGGCGAACGCCGGTTGCCAGCGGTTGGCGCGGGTGGCGGCCGTCAGCAGCGGCGCCAGGGCGAGCTCGAAGAGATAGGTGGCATCGGGCAGGTCGAGGGCTTCGGCCCGAGCCGGATGGAGCTGGCCGAACCAGCCCGCCGGCCGGCCCTCCAGCACCAGCTCGGCGCGACGGCCGGGATGGAGCAGATCCGCTTCGGCGCCGCCGCCGGGATCCTGATCGAGCAGACGATCCTCGAACGGCAGCCGCAGCGGATCAAGGGCCGCCTGCAGCACGCCGCGGGCCTGGTGGTAGGAGGTGGGCCTGGCTTTGCCGCCCTGGCTCCAGAGCTCGGCGCGTCGCTCCCCGCACAGCACCCCCACCAGCAGCGGCCGCTCCCCCTCCTCGCCCGGAACGCCGCGGTACACCTGGCCGATCTCGAAGCCCCAGAAACCGCTCTGGGACGCCTGCAGATTGCGGCGGGCCGCCTGCAGAAGCTCCGGATGCAGGGCATCCCGCAGGTGGCCGTAGTCGGCCAGCAGGGGGTTGGCCAGGGGAATGCGCCCCGGAGCCTCGGCCACCAGGGTGTACGTGCAGCATTCCTGCAGGCCGGCGGCGCTGAGGCCCTGACGGAGCCGACGCTCCACCCTCTGAGCCGGCGCCAGCCCACCCGGCACCAGGGGATCGGGCAGGTGGGCCGCGAAGCGGTCGTAGCCCACCAGCCGGGCCACCTCCTCGATCAGATCCACCTCCCGCCGCAGATCCATCGCCCGCGAGGGGGGCACGCTCACCTGCCAGCCGTCATCCTGGGCCACCAGAGTACAGCCCAGGGCCTCCAGGGTGGCCTCGATCCGCTGATCCTCCAGGTCCTCCTCCAGCCCGTCGCTGAGCACCGGGCCGAGCAGGTTGTGGAGGTGATCCCGCTCCAGCCAGAGGGGCTGGGGTGGCTCGACGAAGCGCTCATGCAGCCAGCGTCCCGCCACCGTGGCGCCGCAGAGCTCACCCAGGAGTTGGGCGGCCCGGTCGGCGGCGATGAGTGTGGCCTCCCGGGGCAGACCCTTCTCAAACCGACTGCTGGCCTCGGTGCGCAGCCCGACGCCGCGGGCCGAGCGCCGCACCGCCGCGGGCGAGAACACCGCCGCCTCCAGCCAGATGGCGGTGGTGGCTTCGCCCACAGCCTCAGCCGCCCCGCCCATCACCCCGGCCAGGGCGATCGGCTGGTCGGCATAGGTGACCAGCAGCGCCTCGGGACCGAGGCGGCGCGTTTCACCATCCAGGGTCGTGAGCCTCTCCCCGTCGCGGGCCAGGCGCACCCCGAGGGCGGCGGGATCCGGCTCCCCGCCCCCCAGGCGGGCCACGGCCTCGCGATCGAAGGCATGCAGGGGCTGGCCCATCTCCAGCATCACCAGGTTGGTGACGTCAACCACATTGTTGATGGCACGCAGGCCCGCCCGCTCCAGGCGCTGCCGCAGCCAGGGGGGCGAGGGGGCCACCCGCACCCCGGTGAGGGCGGTGACGCTGAACAGGCCGCCGGCCTCGATCATGGCGGCGGAGGCGGCGGCGGGATCGAGGGGTTGCGAAGGCGCCGCCACCGGCGGCTCCCGGAAGATGGTGCGCCCGTTGGCGAGAGCCGCCACCTCCCGGGCGATGCCGCGCATCGAGAGGCCATCGGGGCGGTTGGCGGTGATCGCCAGCTCGAGCACCTGGTCATTCAGGCCGAAAGCCGGCCCCACCGCGGCTCCGAGGGGCGGCAGCGGCTCGAGCAGCCCGTCGAGCACCACGATCCCCTCCGAGCTCTCCGCCAGGCCCAGCTCCTGGAGGGAGCAGATCATCCCCTCGCTGGCGACGCCCCGCAGCTGGGCCGGCTTGATGGTGAGGTTCACGGCCGGCAGGGTGCTGCCCACCAGGGCCACGGCCACGTGCTGGCCGGCGCGCACATTGGCCGCCCCGCAGACGATCTGCAGCGCGCCGGACTCCCCCGCACCCACATCCACCCGGCAGACGCTCAGGCTGTCGGCGTTGGGATGGGGCTCACGGCTGAGCACAAAGCCCACCACCACCCCGGCGGCCCGGGAGGCCAGGTCGTCGATCGACTCCACTTCGAAACCCGCGACCGAGAGCCGCTCCGCCAGGCTCTCCACCGCCAGCGCCGCGGCATCAGCCTCCACCAGCTCCCTCAACCACTGGAGCGAAACCCGCATCACCCTGAGACCAACCGGCCCGCGATCCTAGGAAGCCGGGGTGCGGCACCCCCAAGGAGTAGGGTGGCTGATTGTTACTTCCGCTTCGCTCACGCGGCGCAACGTCCTTCCATGGCCAAAAACAAGGGCGTCCGGCTCGTTGTCACCCTCGAGTGCACCGAATGCCGGTCCAACCCCGCCAAGCGGTCTCCGGGTGTTTCTCGTTACACCACCCAGAAGAACCGCCGCAACACCACCGAACGGCTGGAACTGAAGAAGTTCTGCCCGCATTGCAACAGCTCCACGGTGCACAAGGAGATCAAGTGAGGCCGGTGGCGCCCAAGCGCCAGGCCAGCCCACCGCAGTTCCGCCCCATCCCGTTCGTCTCCGGCCCTCCATGTCCAGTTCTTTTTTCAAGAAGCGCCTCTCCCCGATCAAACCGGGCGATCCGATCGACTACAAGGACG
>JBIKTO010000309.1:0-3883 GCA_044348065.1 Cyanobium sp. | reverse complement strand
GCGGTGCTGCTGGCGGCCCCCGCGCTAGCGCCCCAGGGCCGACTGGATGGCGGGGCGATCGCCGTACTGGCCGCCTCCCTGGCCCTGCTGCTGGGCCGGGGCTGGGGGGTGCTGCCCCTGATCGGGGCGGCGGCGCTGGTGGGCCTGGCGCGGCTGGCGCTGGTGGCCCTCACAGGCGCGCCCCCCTGAGCCAGAACAGCGCGGCCACCCCCAGGCCGATGCCCACCACCAGCCAGCGCAGCAGCTCCGGATCAAGGCGGCCCGCCAGGCGACCGCCCAGGGCACCCCCCACCAGGGCGCCGCCGCCGAGCAGCAGGGCGATCAGGCCGTCCACCCGCCCGAGGCCCACGAACAGGAGCGCGGCGCTGAGATTGGCGGCCAGGGCGAGGGCCTGCTTGAGGGCGTTGAGGCGGGTGAGGCTGTCGTCGAGGCAGAGGGCGAGCACCGCCAGCAGGATCACGCTCAGGCCGGCGCCGAAGTAGCCGCCGTAGATCGAGGCGAGCAGCAGCGGCACCAGGCTCCAGGCCAGGGGATGGTCGGGGCCAGGGGCCCCAGGCCGGCTGCCGAACCGGGCCCGCAGAGCCGGCTGCAGGGCCAGCAGGGCGGAACCGAGCAGGATCAGCCAGGGCACCAGGGCGCGGAACAGCTCCTCGCCGCTCACCAGCAGCAGCGCCCCACCGAACAGGCCGCCGGCGCTGACCAGGGGCAGCAGCAGCAGGGCGCGGCGGCGCTGGCCGGCCAGGTCGCGGCGCTGGGCCAGGACGGCCCCCAGGTAGCCCGGCAGCAGGGCGACGGTGTTGGTGGCGTTGGCGATCAGAGCCGGCAGACCGAGGGCGGTGAGCAGCGGAAAACTGAGCAGCGAGCCGCCGCCGGAGAGGGCGTTGATCAGGCCCACGGCCACCCCGGCGACGGCGACGGCCAGCAGCCCGGACGCCGGGATGGAGGAGGAGATCATCAGACGAGCAGGCGCAGGGAGCCGCTGTCGTTGAGAATACGAACCCCGAGCCAGATGAGCACAAAGGGGAAGAAGATCGGCGCGTAACGGTTGAGCAGCAGGGCCAGCCCCGGAGTGCGGGTAAGATGAAAGGAGAGCCACAACCAGAGGCCCACAAAGCCATACAACACCGGCAGCACCAGCGGCACCTGCAGGGGCCGCAGAGAGGCGAACAGGGGAATGTAAATGCTGAGATTATTGCTGCCATTGGCGATCGTCACCAGCGACACCGAATAGGTGCGGCGGTCGCGCAGCAGCTCCAGCAGCGACAGGCGGCGGGTCTGGAAGCCCGGCAGGTCGCCGAAGCGGCGGCGGCTCGCCTGGCGGTCTTCCTCATCGCCGTAGCCATCGCGCAGATGCTGCAGCAGGTTGCGCAGACCGATCAGGATCGGCAGCACCCCCATCAGGCCCAGCCACTGGCTGGGCAGCAGCCGGCCGAGCAGAAAGCCGAGCAGGCTGAGGGCCACCAGCAGGGAGAAGCCAAGCAGTTCGCCGAGCACCACATGCTGGGGCCGGAAGCTGCGGTTCACCTCCGCAAAAAGCCGGTGAGATAGATGTTGTCATCGAAGGTGGTCGCCAGCCCGGCGGCCAGGGCGAGCTGGAGGGTGGCAAGAACACCGTCCATCACGCAGACAGGCTCACGGCAACAGCAGGAGCTGGCGGCCTGGGAACCGTAAAAGTCAGCGGCGCGAATCGATGTCATTCAAACCACAATCACCGCAGCGACGCCCCGCCCGGGCGGCGGTAGATTCGCCCCGCCGCAGATGCGTACGCCAGCGCCATGCCGAGGCCGTGTCCATGGCGAGGCCGGTCCGAGGGGCGACCACTGGGGGCGGCGCTGGCCGGGGCCCTGCTGGCGGCCGCGCTCACACCGGCGCCGCCAGCCCCAGCGAGGCCGGCGCTGGCGGCGCCCAGCCTGCAGCGCATCGCTTTTCCGCCGGGCACCAGGAGCCAGCTGGCGGAGATCGCCCTGATGCTGGGGGGTGGCCTGGGGGCGCTGGCGCTGCTCGATCGCTGGCGCAGCCGCCGGGCCGAGCAGCCGGGCAGCCCCTCCCTGGCCCTTGAGGTGCGGGCGCTGCGGCGGCTGCGCATCGGCTACCCGGCGGGCATGACGATCCTGGAGGCGCTGCGGGAGCAGGGCTACCTGGAAACCCGCCTCGGCAGCCTGGGGCTGCAGATCAGCTGGACCGCCTTCCCCTCCGCCTCCACCCTGCTGGCCGCCCTCAGCGATGGGCGGATCGATTTCTGCGGCGGTGGCGGCACCCCCAGCGTCTTCGCCCAGGCGGCGGGGCAGCTGTTCGTGCGGGTGGCGCGGGAGAAGTATCCGGACATCCAGGGGCAGACGATCCTGGTGCCCGAGGAGTCGCCGATCCACAACCTGCGCGATCTGCGCGGCCGGCGCATCGGCTTCGATGAGGGATCGAGCGCCCACTACGTGCTGATCCGGGCCCTGCAGATCGTGGGCATCGGCTACGACGAGATCGTGCCGGTGCTGCGGCCGCAGCAGGAGGCCCTGGAGCTCTTCCGCCGCGGCGAGGTGGAGGCCTGGGTGGTGTGGATGCCCTACGCGCCCACACCGGCGCGGCGCCAGTATCCGGGCCGCTCGATCGCGGATCTGCCCAGCATCCTCGGCGACGAGAGCAGCGTGGAGCTCCCCACCATCTACTACGCGGTGCCGGAGCTGGTGCGCGACCACCCGCGGGTGCTCAAGGCGCTGCTGGAGGAGGTGAACGAAGCGGGCTTCTGGGTGAACCGCAAACGACTGGAGGAGGGCCACGCCCTGGCCCGCACGGGCGAGATTGAGGCCCAGGATCTGGCCACCCTGGAGCAGCGGGTGCTGGAGCGCTCGATCCTGCCGCTCGATGAACCCGCCCTGGGCAGCCTGCAACGCCAGGCCAACGTGCTGCACGACCTGGGCTTGATCCGGGAGCGGGTGAACGTGCGCGACGGCACCACCAGCCTGCTGATGCGACAGAACTGGACCTATTGAAGGATGTGGCTCGGTTTACATCAGGGCCCGCCACCAATGACCCTTTGTAAAGTTCACCGATCGGTACACCGGGCTTTCATCAACACTGGCGAAGCGATGCCGTTCCGCATCGCCCAAATCGTTCCCGTTCCCCATGACCTACGACGCCTTCACCAAGGTTGTTGCGCAGGCTGACGCCCGCGGTGAATTCCTCAACAGCGGCCAGCTCGACGCCCTCTCCGCCGTGGTGGCGGACAGCTTCAAACGCCTCGATGCGGTGAACCGCATCACCTCCAACGCCTCGAAGCTGGTCACCAACGCCGCCCGCGATCTGTTCGAGCAGCAGCCGGCCCTGATCGCCCCCGGCGGCAACGCCTACACCCACCGCCGCATCGCCGCCTGCCTGCGCGATCTCGACATCATCCTGCGCTACATCACCTACGCCACCTATCTCGGCGACGCCTCGGTGCTGGAGGATCGCTGCCTCAATGGCCTGCGGGAAACCTATCTGGCCCTGGGCGTGCCCGGCGGTTCGGTGGCGGAAGGAGTGCGCAAGATCAAGGAGGGTGCCCTGGCCCTGGTGCTCGACAAAACCGGCATCACCCCCGGCGACTGCTCCGGCCTGGCCGCCGAGATCGGCACCTACTTCGACCGGGCCGCCGCCGCCGTCGGCTGAAGTCACGTCTCTGCTGTCCTGTCCCTGATTTCCTTCCCATTCCCATGTCCAAGACCCCTCTCACCGAAGCGGTGGCCGCCGCCGATTCCCAGGGCCGCTACCTCAGCAACACCGAGCTGAATGCGGCCTTCGGCCGCTACGAGCGGGCCGCCAATGCCCTGGCCGCTGCCCGGGATCTCACCGCCAAGGCCGATGAGCTGGTGAACGGCGCCGCCCAGGCCGTCTATGCCAAGTTCCCCTACAC
>JBIKTO010000308.1:0-3898 GCA_044348065.1 Cyanobium sp. | reverse complement strand
CTGGTGGCGGATGGCCGGCTGTCGCTGGCGGTGCTGGCGCCGCTGCTGTGGATCCTGAATGTGGCCCTGCTGGTGTTCTGGTGCCGCCCGGCGATCCGCCGCTACCTGCGCTGAGCGGAGCCGATGGGAATCGGCATATCCCGCATTCGGTAGCGATCGCGGCTCCAGGCCTGCAGGGCGCCGGGCATGGATGGGAAAGATCTACGGTCTCCCCCATGCCCAGCCCCCAACGTCTCGCCGCACTGCAGACCATCCAGGCCCGCCAGCCCGTGGCCACCCCACCGGTCCAGAAGCTTGAGGACCTCTGGTGTCAGGACGTCTTCAGCCTCGACAAGATGCGGGCGGCCCTGCCCAAGGACATCTACAAATCGGTGCAGCGCACGATCAAGGAGGGCAGCAAGCTCGACGTGTCGGTGGCCAACGTGGTGGCCCAGGCGATGAAGGAATGGGCCACCGCCCGCGGCGCCCTCTATTACTCCCACGTTTTCTATCCCCTCACCAATTCCACCGCCGAGAAGCACGACGGCTTCATCGCCCCCCAGGGGGATGGCACCGCCATCACCGAATTCACCGGCAAGGTGCTGGTGCAGGGCGAGCCCGATGGCTCCTCCTTCCCCAACGGCGGCATCCGCTCCACCTTCGAGGCCCGCGGCTACACCGCCTGGGACATCACCAGTCCCGCCTGGCTGATGGAGACCCCCAACGGCATCACCCTCTGCATCCCCACGGTGTTCGTGTCCTGGACCGGTGAGGCCCTCGACAAGAAGACCCCCCTGCTGCGCTCCAACGCCGCCGTGAACCAGCAGGCCCAGCGGCTGCTGCGCCTGCTCGGTGAGCAGGAGATCGCGCCGATCAATTCCAGCTGCGGCGCTGAGCAGGAATATTTCCTGATCGACAGCGCCTACATCCCCCTGCGACCGGATCTGCTGCTGGCTGGTCGCACCCTTTTCGGCCGCCCCTCCGCCAAGGGTCAGCAGTTCGACGACCACTACTTCGGCGCTATCCCCGAACGGGTGCAGGTGTTCATGCAGGAGGTGGAGCGCCAGATGTACCGCCTCGGCATCCCCGCCAAGACCAGGCACAACGAGGTGGCCCCCTCCCAGTTCGAGATCGCCCCCTTCTTCGAGGCGGCGAACGTGGCCACCGATCACCAGCAGCTGACGATGACCATCCTGCGCAGCACCGCCAAGAAACATGGGCTGGCCTGCCTGCTGCACGAGAAGCCCTTCGCCGGCATCAACGGTTCGGGCAAGCACGTCAACTGGTCGATCGGCAACGCCACCCAGGGCAACCTGCTCGATCCCGGCAAGACCCCCCACAAGAATCTGCAGTTCCTGCTCTTCTGCGGTGCGGTCATCCGGGGCATCCACCTGTTCGGCCCGCTGCTGCGCGCCGTGATCGCCACCGCCAGCAACGACCACCGGCTCGGTGCCAATGAGGCCCCGCCGGCGATCATCTCGGTGTACCTGGGCAGCCAGCTGGAGGATGTGTTCAACCAGATCCGAGCCGGCAGCCTCAGCGGCTCGGCGATCGGCGGCGTGATGAACTTCGGCGTCGACACCCTTCCCGAGTTCGACAGGGACGCCGGTGATCGCAACCGCACCTCCCCCTTCGCCTTCACCGGCAACCGCTTCGAGTTCCGGGCCGTGGGCTCTAACCAGTCCGTCGCCGGCCCCCTGGTGGCGTTGAACACGATCCTGGCCGACTCCCTCGGCTGGATGGCCGATCAACTCGAAGGCCGACTCGCCTCCGGAGCGGAGCTGGAGCCCGCGGCGCTGGCGGTGCTCAAGGATGTGGTCGACCAGCATGGCGCCGTGATCTTCGGCGGCAACGGCTACTCCGAGGAGTGGCATCGCCTGGCGGTCGAGGAACGGGGCCTGGAGAACCTGCGCACCACCGCCGATGCCCTGCCGGTGCTGCAGCGCCCGGCCATCCGCGCGCTGTTCGAGCACACCGGCGTGCTCACCCCGGTGGAGCTGGAGAGCCGCTTCGAGGTGTACGCGGAGCAGTACATCCTGGCGATCGACGTGGAGGCCAAGTTGGCGGTGCAGATCGCCCGCACCCAGGTGTATCCGGCGGCGATGCGCTATCTCGGCGAGCTGGCCGGCTCGCTGCAGCTGCAGACCGCCATGGGCCTGCAGGTGTCTCCCCACACCCAGGAGCAGGTGGCGTCGCTCAGCGGCCAGCTGATGGAGGTGGCCAGTGCCCTGGAGGCGGCGATCGCCGCACCCCCCCATGGCACCGAGGCCCACCTGCGCTACAGCGCCGACACCCTGGTGCCCCTGATGGTCTCGCTGCGCCAGGCGGTGGATGGCCTGGAGGCCCTGGTGGACGACAACCTCTGGCCCCTGCCCTCCTACCAGGAGATGCTGTTCGTGCGCTGAGCGGCGGCGCCGGCGCCGCCCGCTCCATGGCGGCGCTGCAGCAGGAAGTCGCGCAACTCCTGGCGCAGGGCCAGGAGTTCGCGGCTGCAGCCGTGGAAGGAAGCCCGATGCTGCAGGCCCTCATCCACCAGCCCCAGGTCCTGGAGCATCAGGTTGATCGCCTCGATCTGCCGGTTCATGGCTGGATCCCCCATTCCTGGCGCACGGAGGCGCTGGTGATCTCCCAGGCCTCCTCGGAGGCCACCACCGTGCCGCGGGGGGGCAGGGGCCGCAGGCCCCGGGAGGCGAATTCCTGCAACAGCAGGGTGTGGAACAGCTGGGATTCGCCCAGCAGGACCTCCAGCCGGGGCTCCGGCGGGCAGGCCAGGTCGGCGCCCTCGCCAGCGCGGCAATGGCGCAGGGCCGCGATGCGGCCATTCATCCAGGCCCATTCGTATTGGAGCATCGCTTCACTGCAATGGCTGAGGTTCTCGCGGTACCAGCTGGCGTGACAACCCAGGCTGGAGGCCCGCAGCCCCGCCTCAGGAGGCAGCGGCCCCTCGTTGCGTTCCCGCCGCAACTGTTCAAGGATCGGCTCCAGAAGCGGCAGGGAGGCCGCCAGGGGAGGGGCGATGCCGGGGGGCATGGCAAAGGTCATGGCACACAACTCCTTCGCAGGTGGGAAGCCAGGCTCAGCCCCGATGCAGGGCAGAAGAGGCCGATAAGCGGTAGGAAATGACGACGGAAATCAACGGCGGAATTCGATCAATCGATCCGCACACTTCTCAGGTGAAGCTTGCAGCTGCGATCCGTCGGCGCCGGATCCAGCCATAACCCTAAGCGAAGCGAGAGCGAAAACCAGTCGGTGCGGAACTGGGCAATCAAACGTGAGATTTCGCAGCACAACAAAAATTCGTAGCGATCGCTACAAAACCCTGCCTTGTCGGGGTCTGGGCGCCAATTTCCTTACCCTCAAGCCTGCCGATCTGATGCCGGCCCTCGCTTCCACACGCTGCCGCAAGCGGGGAGCGGGGACACAATGAGACCAAGCACGTCTGCCGCTGACCATTCCGCCATGTCCCCCGACAGCTCTGCCAACGCCTCCATGGACACCGCCACGGCCTTCGCCGCCGTCGCCCTCGCCGCCGTCTCCTGGGATGGGGTGCTGACGATGGCCGGCACCCGCGCCCTGCGCCATGCCCTCGATTACCGCCCCCCCTTCCGCGAGCGCAGCGACGCCGAGATGATCGCCCTGATGGACCGTCTCCTGCGCGCCCTGCGCGAGCGCGGTGCCAGTGGCCTGATGGTGGATGCCGCCGACGTGCTCGATGAGCGCCAACGCCACACCGCCTACGCGGTGGCCGCGGAGATCATGCGCTCCGACGGGCCCCTGCAGGAGCAGGAGCGCGAGATCCTCGCCAGCCTGGCGGAGCACCTGCGCCTCGACGCGGCGGAGACCACCAAGGTGGGTGAGGTGATGGAGGTGCTCCATGCCAGCATCGTTGAACCCGCCGTTCCCGCATGAGTCCCGGGTC